>DATNDF010000251.1 GCA_035607015.1 Candidatus Angelobacter sp.
GTACTGGATCCTGGAGCCGTCGATTCGCAGGCAGCAGTCACAGCGGGAAAATCTGGGCTGCTTTGAGGACAACGTCCTCTGGTTCCGTTCCTGGGAATCGTTGCCTGCAACGGGGATACACGGCGTCATGTTTTCAAATGAACTGCTCGACGCCATGCCGGTTCATCGCGTCGGCTGGAACGCCGGGGAAAAGTGCTGGTTCGAATGGAATGTCGCTCTGGAAGAGAAGCAATTGGTCTGGCGTCGATCTCGTGTCGAATCTGGAACCGACCATGGGTCGTCGGCGAAATGTGTCACCGGGACGGATGCGCCGCTGGACATGTTGCGGCGCTTAAACCCTCAACTGCTGGCGGTGTTGCCGGATGGATTCACTACTGAAATCTGTCCGGCAGCGGCGCACTGGTGGCGGCAGGCCGCTTCGGCTCTGCAACAAGGCCGTCTGCTCACGATCGATTACGGTCTCTCCGACGACGAGTTCTTTTCGCCCCACCGCGTCAACGGGACATTGCGCGCCTATCATCGGCACAGGCCGGGCGATGACGTGCTGGCGAACATCGGACGGCAGGACCTGACGGCGCATGTCAATTTTTCCTCGCTCATCGAAGCCGGAGAGGCGGCGGGTTTGCAGACCGAACGGTTTTGTTCGCAGGCCGAATTCCTGACAGAAGTTGTCGGGACGGCCTGGCGTGGAAAGCCAGGGCTGGGTGAATGGACTTCGGCCCGTGCGCGCCAATTTCAAACGCTGACGCACCCCGCACATCTGGGGCGGTCGTTCAAGGTGCTGGTGCAACGCCGTCGAGCGTGTCGTCCAACCAGGTGAATGGATTCCGGGCAAAACTGTATTCTTGAACGGGACGACCGCTGATCAAATGCTCCTGAATGATACGCTCCAATACCTCGGGCGTGCATGAGTGATACCAGACACCATCGGGATACACCACCGCGACCGGCCCGGCCGTGCAAACGCGCAGGCAATTCACCTTGCTGCGATAAACCAGCGGCTCGGGCCCGGCCAGTTGCAGTTCCTTTAGCCGCCTTTTCAGGAACTCCCAGGCCGCGAGACCGCGTTCCCGCGGAGCGCACTTCGGTTCCGTTTGGTCGGCGCAAATAAAGATATGGCGCCGGTATTTTTCAAGTCCCAGCGACGAAACCAGGTTTTTCAGGGCCGGCTCAGCCATCGGTGTGATGCCAGTATGACGTGAACGCTGTTCACTGGCACAGTCAAATCTGCCGCACGCATACGGTAATCTTGAAAATCACCCTTGCCCGAAGTCGATGAGTGGCCTTAAGTGTCGGGCAACATCTGAAAGACCAAAAACATGCCCGGGATTTTTTATCAACCGATGGACCGACGGCGGTTCCTTTGCACCACGACCAGGGCGCTAGCCGGCGCGGCCGTGATCCGGGAATTAAGCGTCGCAGGTGATGACGCTTCGTCGGCGGAAAAACCCGTCCACTTCGCCCTGTTGTCTGACACGCATATTCCGGCCGATCCAAAGAACGAATATCGAGGTTTTTTCCCGACACAGAATCTTGGAAGGATTATTCCACAGGTGATCGACAGCCAACCCGAGGGCGTGATCCTTAACGGCGACGCCGCCAGGCTCACGGGTGAGGTCGCCGATTACGAAGCTGTCAGAGAATTGCTCGCCCCGGTGGCCGAACTTGCCCCGATTTATTTAGGTCTGGGCAACCACGACGAACGGAACAATTTCTTCAAGGTTTTCAAGAAACTGTCCGGAGCCCGGCAAAAGGTCGCTGGAAAATACGTGCTCATCATCGAGAAACCGTCGGTCCGGTTCGTAATGCTTGACTCTCTCTTTTATACGAACAAGGCCGCCGGGCTGCTCGGAAAATCACAACGAGACTGGCTGGGCCAGATTCTGAAGAATTCGGATGAACGGGCAACGATCATATTCGTCCATCACACGCTCGGCGATGGAGACGGTGAACTTCTCGACGCAGAACGCCTCTTCGAAGTGGTCCGTCCTCATCGCAAGGTGAAGTCGATTATTTACGGCCACTCGCACAAATACGCCTTCGGTCTGGAGGCCGGAATTCATCTCGTGAATATTCCGGCGGTGGGCTATAACTTCAGCGACACGGAGCCCGTCGGTTGGGTGGATGCCCGCTTCACTTCGCGCGGGGCGGAGTTGAAACTCAATGCCTTCGCCGGTAACCGGGACGCAGACGGCCGCATCCGTTCGTTGGACTGGCGGTCGTAGCGGTGAACCGCGGTCGCTTCACGGCGCCAGCTGCCAACCGGGCTTTTCGGGCAGGCACGCGTCAAATTCCTTCACCAGCGTTGCCTCATAATCGCCGGAATAACTTCCGGCGAAGAATCTGTCGAGCCCTTCTGCATGGAGACGTTCCCAGCAGGCTTCCTCGGCGCCGGGGGTGATCGGAAAGAACAGCGCGCCGTTGGCTCTGGCAGCTTTGAGATCACCCGGCGCATCGCCGATCATCAGGATTTTGTCGCGCCCATACTTGTTGGCGGCGGCGAATTTCAGGTGCTCCGTCTTGGTGCCCATTTCCTGGCCCGCAATCATCCTGACAAAGCCGGCCAGGCCGTGCTCGGTCCATTCCCGCTTGAGCGCCTCGGCGGGCGTTTGCGAAATGCACATCGCGTCCGCCCGTGCGTTGATCTTCTGCAAACATTCCCGCACCCGGGGAAACGGCGGCACGCCTTTCACGATGTCTTCGATCTGCGCATTCACGGCATCCGACCAGCGTTTGACCTGTTCGAGTCCTTTGTTGCCATTCTTCACTTCCGCGTTGAGGGTGGCGTTGCCGAGCTTCGTTTCCCGTTTGATCCACTCATCGATCGAGGAGAGATCTGGCATCTTCACGCCGCGCGCCTTCACGGGCGGACGCTCTCCGAGAAGTCTGACCGCTTTCGACAGGGCCGGGAAACGGTTCGCGCCGCGGTCCTTCGAGTAGAGGTTCACGAACTCCCAGACTTCACGGGCGTACTTGCTGGCAGCCTGAAGATCGAAATGCTTGATGAACATCGGCGTGAAACACTCCTTATGCTTGATTTCCATGCTGTCGAAAATGCAGCCGTCGGAGTCAATGCCGACAAAGAATTCTTTCGAGGGTTTGAAATCGCGCAGTATTTGTGCAGGGTCGCTCATAATTGGCAGGCGAATTAGGCAAGCAAAGGACGGTGGAGTCAAATCGGTTTTGTTTCGTGCGCTTTTGCCCGGCCGTCCGGCTGGTGGCAACACGGATTGCTTGACAGCGGCGTTGGAACCCGTCAACAAACGGGCATGACCCGCCCGCTCACCCGACGCCGTTTTACGCGCGCGCTGTTCACTGCCGCCGGCGCAATCACAGCCGCGCCCGCCTTTCTTCGCGGACAAAACCTGAACGACAAACTGAACGTCGCCATCATCGGGTCCGGCGGCCGGGGCGCGGCCAATCTTGAATCGGTTTCCTCCGAGAACATCGTTGCCTTGTGTGACGTGAATGCGAAAAACCTCGACGCCGCGGCTGTGAAGCATCCGCGCGCGAAAAAGGTCGTCGATTTTCGGAGGCTGTTTGAAAACGCGCGGGATTTCGATGCGGTCGTCGTGAGCACCTGCGAGCACACACACGCCTTTGCCACGATGCTCGTGCTGCAGCACGGCAAGCACGTGTATTGTGAGAAGCCGCTGACGCACAACATCTGGGAAGCGCGACGCATCCGCGAGGCGGCGGCCAAAGCGAAGGTCGCGACGCAGATGGGCATCCAGATTCACGCCACCGAGAATTATCATCAGGTGGTCGAACTTGTGCAGGGCGGCATCGTCGGCCCGGTCCGGGAGGCGCACGTC
>DATNDF010000252.1 GCA_035607015.1 Candidatus Angelobacter sp.
AACCGGCCTCCAGACATCGCGGGTTTTATGAAGCAACTTCCATGATTTCGGAACCCGGCAGCCGCCAGCCGGGCCGTCTTCAAACCAGTACACCTCGACGGCCGAGACTTTGCGCGGTTTTACAAATCCCCGCTCAATCCACTCGACCGTGCCGCGATGGTCCCACCAGGTGAAACGCGGAATGTTGTGGTCGTTGGAGCTCTTCGGTTCCACACCGTCGATCGCCGCCTCGACCGTGTCCCGCTCGAAACAATGCGACGCCGACACCGCCGACGCTTTCTCACCGTTCCAATCGTGCGCGCTCGAACCTGAACCGATCACCGGGAACGACGAAATACGCAGGCGCGCCGCGCCCATCGGAATGAGCGTGACGGTTTCCACCGGCTCGCCGCTCCTCACGGGACTGTCCTGCAATTTGCCGGCCAGACCGTAACGGTCGGTCTTCCACTGGGGAATCTTCTTCACCCTCGCCCGCAGAGCGACAGGCGCAGTTTCGGGCGTAAACGGGTTCGCCGCAAGCGGACCGGACCGTTTCACGACTTCAAATGATTTCGCCGGATTCCGCGCGTTCAAAACCAGCCCGTAATTCCAGGCAGTCGTCGGATGCACCTCCCGCTCCGGCCAGGCGTCAGTGCCGCCGTAGCGCGTCCAGCGCTCGCCAATCTTCAGCGAAAACGTCAGCGGGCCGTAATTGACCGATGCCGCATCATGATTCTTTTCCCATCGTCGCACCGCGATCCGCATTGGCAGTTTCAGTGTGACCAGGTCGCCGTCCTTCCATTCACGTTCGATCATCGCATGGGAAAGCGGTTTTGTTTTCAACGAAACGCTCCTGCCGTTGACTCTGGCTGACGCGCCCTGGCACCAGCCGGGAATTCGCAAATGCAGGGGAAACTTCACCGGTTGCGCCGTGGAAAACTTCAGCGTGATTGTGTCGCTGAACGGATAATCGGTTTCCTCGGAAATCCTCACGGTCCTGCCGTCGCCGACTTTCGCGGTCACTTCGCTCGCGGCAAAGAGCGACGCGCAGAGGCCGTGGTCGGTGCTGGCCAGCCACAGTTCTTCCGCGTAGTAGGGCCAGCCATGCGAGACGTTGTGCTGGCAGCAGCGATAAACCTCGAACGGACTGTAACTGAACATCGTGCCGCTGTTCTCGACGCCCGGCGCGTGATTGGCGCGGTCGAGCGCGACCTGGTTCGCGCACGTCAGATAGTGCAGTCCTTTCCAGTCCGGCGCGAGCGCGGCGGGGAAGGAGTTGAACGCGATGTCCTCGCAGCGGTCGGACCAGATTGCATTGCCGGAAATCTTCGTCAGCATCTCGAAGCTGTGCATGAATTCGACGATGCCGCAGGTTTCAAAACCTTGATGCGGATCGGTGAAACCGGGCCGGGCATTCTCGTCGCCGGCAAAGCCGCCACCCGGAAACTGGCCGTAAAGACTCATCACCGTTTCGTAATTTCGTTCCGCCGCGCGCAGAAATTTTTCGTCGCGCGCCTGGAGGAAATAGACGCCCGGTTCGCGAAAGCCCTGGGAAACATTCACGTTGTGCCAGTTGTGAACGCCCGTGGTCCAGGGCTCCATGTGGTCGTGAATTTTTTTGGCGAGGTCGAGAAGGAACGCGTCGCCCGTGCGATTGTAGAGCCAGTATGCGGATTCTATCGTGTCGCCAAAACGAATTCTCGGCCAGTAACCCCGCCCGAAATCCTCTCCGGGACGCCCGTTCAGCCAGCGAAGATACCTGGTCATGAACGGCAGCACGCGCTCGTCGTGACTGTACTCGTAAAATGACTGAAGCACGTTGAGCATGACCATGTGCGGCCAGAGATCAGGATGGCCGTCGAGACCGGTCTTGTTCGCGCGAGGTCCAAAAAAACCGTCCGGCTCCTGGCTGGCCAGCACGGCATCAATCCACTTGCGGGCCTCCTTGATGATCTTCCCGTCCTTCAACACGTAACCGAGGTCGCCATAACCTTTGAGCCAGTAAGGCAACTCCTCCCAGCCGAACTTCCCCTGCCCGTCCGGCGAGGCCCATGCGCTGTCTTCGAATTTGCACCACTTGGAAATCTCTTCGAGATGGCCGGTCATTCCGTCGGCTTCCAGTTCGAGCTGGTGCCGCAGCCAGCCCTCGGGCTTGATGCTGCCGATCGGCAATTTGATGAACGCCCCAGGCTGGAGCGGCGCACGATTGGCGACGTAAAGCGTTTCCGCTGTCGTCCCGGCAGCGGTCGCGACCATGAGCAGGGACGCCAGACTGCGGATGGCGAAGGCGAAGGGCTTCAATCCGACAAACGAACTGGCTTTCATGGTTGGCTAAAATATCGATCTCACGCGTTCCCGGACACTCAAAAAGTCCGCGGCTGCTTCGGCGCCGCCCGCACATCCACCAGGCCGACGTCAATGTACTGTCCACCGCGCGTCTGGTGGCAGTGGACGGCGATGACGTTCCGGCCGGGCCTGAGCGCGGTCCGGCCCGCGGCATTCAACGGCGTTTCCTCATAGTCGGTTGTGTAGCCGCTCGCGGTCGCAGCGAGCACCCCGTTGACATAGACCTCCGCGTCTTCGTCGTGGTGCAGGCGGAGTTGGAGATCGTTCCATTTTTCCTCCGCCAGGGTGATCTCCCGGCGCAGCCAGATATCCGCCGTGTTCCACTCCGTCCGCACAACCCCGCCGGGAGTTCCCCGCGTGCCGAAACCCGCCGCTCCCGCCTGCCATGCGCTCGCGTCGAAGTCCGCCTTGAACCAGTCGGCCGGAGGCTTCTGCGTCGTGTACCGCCATTCGAGGTTCGCGTCTTCGCGCGCGGTCGCGGCGACAATCTTCACCGCAGGCGGTTTGGGAATCGGCGCCCATCCGGACGCCTTTGTCTTGTCGCGGCTCGCCCATTTCTTCCACACGGCTTTGTCATAGAGCATCCGCGCGAACACGCCGCCCACCACGGGTCGCGCGGTAAAACCGACCTTCTTCGCCGTCTTCGTTTGATACCAGTCCGTCATCGGCGAGCGGTCCGGCGTTTCGTTCAGGAACCGGACCACAGGGTCCACCAGCGCCTCAAAGTCCGATCGATTTTGCGTCAGAGTCGCGGTCCAGGTGATCCAATCGAGCTTCGTGTAATCCTTCCGGTTGTCCAGCGGCAGGCCGTATTGGTTTTGGATGCGCTTGTAGTAATCCATTTCTTTGCGCGCGACCTCGCGTGGGAATAAATTCAAGCCAAGTATCCCGTCCCAGATCAAATTGTATTTTTGACTCCACGTGCCCGGCCGGTCAAACGCCAGGCGGAAATGGTCGCCGTCGTCGGCTTCCTTCACCCAGCGCGAAGCGAACTCGCGCGCGAGCTTCCAATACTCGTCGGCCTTCGCCTTCTCGCCACGCAGGTCGCACAGCTTGGCGAAGGCGCCGAGTCCGCAGATCGCCTTTGCGCTGAGGTTCACGTTGTGCGCGAGGTGGCCGGCAAAGTCGTCGGTGCAAAGCTGGTTCTCCGGATCAAACCCCTTCGCCTTGAGATACTGCGCCCACTGTTCGAGTTGCTTCCAGTAAAGGCCTGCGAAGTTCGCGTTTCCTTCCATTTGCGCAATCGCGCCGAAGAGAATCAGCAGGTTGCCACTCTCCTCGACCGGCATCTGGTTTTGCTCTGTCCGCTCCCCGCCACCATAGACCTGGCCGTTCGCTTTCGGATACGTGCCGAGGTCGTGTGGCGCAAAGGGAAACCTCCAACGGTCGCTCGCCGCGTAATTCATGAACGGCACGAGGAACGATTTCGCGAGCGTTGGTCCGAAGAGCAGAAACTGCGGCGACATCGGATAAAACACGTCGCTCGTGCTGATGCAGCCGTTCGAGTGGTTTTCCTTGCAAAACTGGAGCGGCTCGCCGTTGTCGTCGGCGACGAATTCCCCCGCGGCGAAACACTGACGATACGCAAGCGCGGCGAGCCGCGCATAATTCTCGCCGCCAGCTTTGCGCAAATCCGCCATCAATTCGGCGTCGAACTGCTCGCAACGTTTCTTCAACGACTCGTAATCGCGTTCGGCGGCTTTCAGCAAATCGGCGGCCTCCCACCCATTGCGACGCCAGTAAGGCCGCAGGTTTTTGCGCATGTATTGAATCGAGTAGAGGTCGTCATAGGCGAGGATAAGATGGCGGGAGACGGGCTGCGCCCCGATCTTCCTAACGTTCATCGAGAGGGCTGCCGCCACTTGGTTTGCCGCAGCCGGGCTGGACGCATTGACGGTTCCATTGACAAGCCCATTTTCAGCGAAGCTTCGGCGCATTGCTGACGGTTCGCCCACGAGATGAGAGGAAAAGGCTCCTTCTCGTGCGGCGATGTACAAGTGGCCCCAGTCGATGCGAAGATCGTCGCCTTTCCTGGCGAGCACGGGCTGATCCTTCGAGCCAATCGTGAGCACACTGATTTCGCCGATTGAAGAACGGCCCGTATCCCAGACCACCGTTTGATCGGGAGTATTGACGGTCAATTCACCCAGCGCGTCGAAGGAAATATCCGCTTCGTGAGACTTCCCATCCGTCGCCTTAAAGTCGTAGGTTACATACGTCACCGGCCGCGACAGCACATCCAAATCATCGGGCAGCGCCGGGGTCATGAACGTCAGCGTCCATTCCACGCCCGCGCCGACGAACGTGTAAATCGTCCGCGTCGGCAACACCGTGAGACTCTTTTGGTCCAGCGCGGGCACGCCGGCTGGCTCCTTGCCCATCACGCGAAACGCCTTGCCGTCGATGCGCACCAGACTCGTCAGCCGATTCGGTTTACCCGTCCAATGCACCGTGTCTGCATCGGTCAGTTTGTCCGCCGGCGACCAGATGCTGAAATACGGGTCGCACGCCACCAGCGGCACCGCTGGCGGGCGGAGCGGTGAAAGATTATTTTCTGCTGCGGGCAACTTGGCTTGAACCAAGAGGAGGATTGCCGCGAAGAGCAACGCCGTAGGACGCGTCACTCCGTGCGCGCCGCTTTCAGTGATCTTCAGTCCGACAGCAGACAGCCAATTCCTGTTTTCCATACGTTCCTCAAACTTCTATTTCCGCACCTCATCTTTACCCGTCGGCACGTAAACTTTCTTGTTCGCGTCAGCGACCGCAGCTTCGTTCATCTTGACCAACGCGCGGTCGTAGGTCATCAGGCCATTGACCTCGACCTCCACGTCGGTCGTCTGCGTGTAGATGGCGGCGGAAAGCCCGGCGTCCTCGATCATCGGCTGCAGCTTCCCCAGCAACGCGACGTAATTGTCCGTGAGTTCCTCCGAAGTTTTGAAGCTGCGGTAACCCCAGTTTTTTTCCTCCTGCCAGGTGTGGCCTTTGACCGGCAGACCCAATCCGCCGAATTCGCCGAGCACCATTGCACGATCCGTCACCGGCTTCGGCGCGCCGGGGCCGGGATATTGATGATGATCGAGAATATCGCCCGCCGGGAAATCGTTGCCGCCGCTCGCCCCATCCACGAGCCGCGTCGGGTCGAGTTGTTTCGTGAGGTTCAAAATGCGGGCGGTATCGAACTGTCCCCAACCTTCGTTGAACGGCACCCAAGTGACAATGCACGGATGATTGTAACGCCCCTCGATGAGCGCGCGCAGTTCCTTCTCGTAAATCGCCGCTGACTCTGGCGTGCGCTTCATTTCCTCGCCATCAAAGCCGCTCGGTCCCTGCCAGCGCGCGCTCTTGTCGCCGCTGGGCATGTCCTGCCAGACAAGCAGGCCGAGCTTGTCGCACCAGTAATACCAACGCTCCGGCTCCACCTTCACGTGCTTGCGCGCCATGTTGAATCCAAGTTTCTTCAACACTTCGATGTCGTAACGCAATGCCTCGTCCGTGGGTGCCGTGTAAAGACCATCGGGCCAGAAACCCTGATCGAGCGGGCCGAGCTGGAAGTACGGTTTGTTGTTCAGTTGGATTCGGAGACGCCCTTGATTGTCGCGGGCCATGGAGATTTTGCGCATGGCGAAGTAGCTCTTAATCTTATCAACTTGCTTCTTGGCCTCGAAAAGAGTGATGCGAATGTCATAAAGTTGAGGGGTTTCAGGTGTCCATTTCTTGAAACTCTTCATCGGGATTCTGATCGCTTCGCCGACAATTCCAGAACCAAAGGCAATCTCTTTGAAACCGTTACGAATGCTAATGCCGACTCCTGGTCCGTGCGCCATGCTGCTAAGGAGGGGACGAACAGTGACGGTACCGAGATCGATGTCCGTTGTGATCTGGATTCTCTCGATGTGCGCTTCATTTACCGGCTCCAACCATACCGTTTGCCAGATGCCACTCGTGGGCGTGTACCAAATACTGTGGGGATTTCGAACCTGCTTGCCGCGCGGCTGCGGGCCGGCATCGGTCGGGTCCCAAACGCTCACGACGATTTCGTTTTCACTCTTGGCGTGCAGCGCGTCGGTGATGTCGAAGCTGAACCCATCGTAGCCACCCTGATGTTTGCCGACTTCCCTGCCGTTCACCCACACCGTCGTTTCCCAGTCCACTGCGCCAAAGTTCAACATTACGCGCTTGCCGCTCCATTTCTTCGGCACTTCGAACTTGCGCGAATACCAAAGCCGTTGATTCTCGCTCACGTTCGTCATCACGCCCGAGAGCGCGGATTGAATCGGGAACGGCACGAGTATTTTTCCTGCCCACTGCTTCGGTGCCGGCGCGTCCTTGTCCGTAATGGCGTAGTCCCAAAGGCCGTTCAGGTTTTGCCAGTCCTTGCGCACCATCTGGGGCCGCGGGTATTCAGGGTGCGCGTTCTTCGGCGAAACGTCCTTCGCCCAGCGCGTCATCAGACGTCCCCGGGCTGGACGCCAGTCATCCCCGGCAGCGACCGTTTGAGCCGCCAACACAAGCGACAAGATTGAAAACGCAGCATGGATGGGTTTCATGATTTGTTCGCGATGGACATGAGCCCGGCCATAATCCCGCCTGACATTCTTAATTCAAGTTTCAATCGTTACGGGATTGGGCTGGAAACAAGCGCTCGAAACGTGTTTCATTGACTTGTAAACCGGTAGCAAGCAGCGACCGCGCTGGCCATGTCCAAAGCCCCCCAAAATCTATCTGAAACGCACATCATCGGCGCCCGCACCAAACAATGGATCGTGCGGGCGGAGAATTGCCCGGCGCTGCGGCTGCATCAGATTGCGCACGTGGGGATCGCCGATGCCGCCGTGCCCTATTCCATGGTGCGCACCCATCTGCGCGGCACCTACATGCTCGCCTGTTTTTCCGGCGCCGGACGAATTCTGTTGGACGGCCGCTGGCAACTTTGCCGCGCCGGCATGGCGTGTCTTGCGCCTCCGCACGTGCTGCACGCCTTTCACGCCGTGGACAATTCGCGATGGGGGTTCTGCTGGGTGCGTTACGAACAACCGCCCGAACAGCAACCGATCATTGCCACGGCGTCGCCCGTGCTGACACGCTTCGACGGCCGGCCGTTGCAATCCGCGATCCTCGGTCTGTATCACGAGGTCAACGGCGCAGCCGAACCGGGTGTTGTCCATCACTGGGTCGAAATCATCCAGGGCTACGTCATCCGGTTCGCCCAGCCATGGCATGTGGACGACCGCCTGTGGCGCCTGTGGCTCGCGGTCGAACGAAACCTCAGCGCGCCCTGGACGCTCGAAAAACTGTGCGCGTCTTCCCACTTCAGCGCCGAACACCTGCGCCGCCTGTGCCGCCGTCAACTCGGCCGCAGCCCCATGCACCACGTCACCTACCTGCGGATGCAGCGGGCCGCCGTTCTGCTGGAATCAACCAACGATAAAATCGAGTCCATCGCCAGCGCGCTGGGCTACGAGAACCCGTTCGTTTTCTCCAACACGTTTAAAAAATGGATCGGCTGGCGGCCCTCGGAATACCGGCGCCGCGGGGAAATCAAAAACCCCGCCGCCGGTTGAAATCAACTTTTGGCACGCTTTTCAAACGACAAACTTCGGCTCGAACACAGGCCCCGGCCCGTGCCTGCGCAACAGCTCGATGAACCTCGCCAGGCCGCGTTTTTCATCCGAGCCAAGGTGGAAATGGATGTGCCAGCCCAG
>DATNDF010000253.1 GCA_035607015.1 Candidatus Angelobacter sp.
GTCGTTGGCACGTTCTCTGGCGGCGTTCAGCTCTGGGCCGCGCCCGCCAAAGTCGCCGCCGGCCTGTTGCTCTCGGCGCTGATCTGTCTGCCGAGCCTTTACATCTTCGCCTGCCTGAGTGGTTCGAGCGCGCGTTTGACGGAAGTGGTTGGACTCGTGGCCGGGCTGACGATGCTGATGACGATTCTGCTGATTGGCTTTGCGCCCGTAGCGTGGGTTTTCTCGCAGTCCACCCAGTCCGTCGTCGCCATGGGCGCGTTGCACCTCGCCTTCTGGTTCATCTCAACTTACTTCGGATTGCGCTTCCTCAATGCGGGTTTCAACGCGTGCCAGGGCCGATCCACCGGCGGTATCAGAGTCTGGATGTCCATCTTCATCCTCGTGATGCTGCAAATGACCACGGCCGTTCGCCCGCTGATCGGCAAGGCGGATACACTGCTGCCTGTGGAGAAGAAATTCTTCGTCAGCCACTGGATGGATTGCCTGAAACAAACCTATGACTCGGAAGCAAACCGGGGAACTGCGCAAGCGCGTTAAGTTGCTGACCTGGCTATTCATCATTGGCCTGGTGCTCAGCGGCGCGACCGCCGTTCCTCTTGAATGGGAACTCGACGCCAGCGCCCGCGTCCTCGGCGTCGCTGACGTTTCGAGCGAACAAGCGACAACCGGTTTGACGAAATGGATCGTAAAATTGCGCGAGGCTTTGCACGAGACCAACACGAAATATCCTTTCATCGCTTACGGCTTCGACTGGCTCGCGTTCGGCCATTTCGCCATCGCCATAGCATTCATCGGCGCGTTGCGCGACCCGGCGCGAAACATCTGGCTGTTTCAGTTCGGAATGATTGCCTGCGTGCTGGTGATCCCGTATGCGCTCGTTTTCGGCGCAATTCGCGGCATCCCGATTTACTGGCGGTTGATTGATTGCTCGTTCGGTGTGTTTGGATTCGTTCCACTATGGCTATGTCATCGCTGGTCAAAGGAACTCAACACCTCGTCAAGCTCCGCCGGGCAAGACCCGCTCAATTCCATTTCTTGAACATGAAACCAGCCGCTTCTCTTCGCCAGAGTGCTCTGATCTTCCTCTCACTGGCTCTCGCTTCCGGTGTGGGTGTCGCACTGGTCCTCGCGCGGTTTGCCGTGTCGCACCAGCCGGCGTACTTCAATCTCGTCTGGAACTTGTTTTTGGCCTGGCTGCCGCTCGGCTTCGCTTTTGTGGCCGGCGCCTTCCGCCCGCCGCGCGGTCGATTTGTGCTCTGGGCTTTCTTATGGCTGCTGTTCCTGCCGAACTCACCTTATCTTGTGACCGACCTCGTCCACCTCAAGCCGCGCCCGCCGGTGCCGCTCTGGTTTGACATCCTGCTCGTCCAGTCCTTCGTGCTGACAGGATTGCTGTTGGGATTTCTCTCGCTTCATTTGATGCATCGGCGCGTCTCGCATTCCTTCGGTTGGCGGTCGGGCTGGCTGTTTACGCTAGTCGTACTCGGACTGACCGCGTTCGGAATTTACCTCGGCCGGTTCGAACGGTGGAACAGTTGGGATTTGTTTCTTAGGCCAATTGGGCTCCTAAGCAACGTTGCCGACGTGCTACTTCACCCGCGCACCCACAAAGCCGCTGTTGTGTTTTCTTTCCTTTGCGCGGTACTCCTCTTTGTTTCTTATTTTGCTTTGTATGTGGTGACGGCGCTGGATCGCTTGGGATGGTCGATGTCGCCGAAAGTAACCGCACAGGGACTCCAAGCGAACTTGGATGAATTGCGATTGAAACGTGGGCTGCAATCAGATTAAAAAACATCTGCTTGGATCGGCTGTGCCTTTGCTTGCGTTGAGAACTTACAGTTCACACCAAACGTTAAGGAAGTGCGGTGCCAATGGAAGATCGTCGAAGACATTGTTCTCACCCAGCAGCACATTCTAATCTGCTTGAACAAACTCCAAGCTTTTGTCGTGCCGAGCCGTGCTTTCGAAAAAGAGGAGGACTATCGTAAGTTTGTCCAAGAGTTACAGGTCCGCTCAAAACGAGACAATTGAGCAACGCAGTGCGGTCAATGCCTCCGCAAAATCAGCCGATGGTCCACCCGCCGGGTCTGATGATATTCCAACGGCGGCAGATCGGTGAGCGTGGGCGATTCGGTCTCGCGCAGAATCGCCTTTGCCGTTTTCTGCAGTGCGCGCCAGCGCGGCCAGTCGAGGTCGGGCGCATGAGCGATCTGACGCAGCAAACTCCGCCATTCGATGATGACACGATCAATGTCTCCTGCGCCGAGCAATTCCGTCACCCAACCATGTTTGCTCAACGGATTTTTGTGGATGCCGGAAACGACCTGCTCCGCGCCAGAACCGTATTTGGGCGGCACGCCGTTCTCCAGATAGCCGGGAATGGATTGCAAACCGAAACGTTCCTGGCAGGCCATGGCCAGTCGTCCCGCCCAACGATTCTCCTCGCCACAAAAACGGAATCCGGCATCCAGGTTCGCCACGTCATAAATCAGTTCGTCGAGCGGGTAGCCATCGTCTTCGAGCGCGGCGGCGATGGCCAGCCCGTCGCCCTGCTGGAAAAAGCTTACGATCTGGCCGCGTCGCGTCGGCGTGCCGGCTTCGTTCACCAGACCGAGGCGTCGCCAGAGCAACGCCGTGCCGGTCGCAGCCGAAAGCCCGCGGCACGTCGGCACGAGAGAACATTGCGCGCAATCGGGCGGCAGCACTTCGCGCTCAGGCGGTCTCCAGAGCGCGACACCGTGCTGATCCACCGGAACGCGCAGGGTCAATTCCGAGAGGCTGACCCGCGCGACAATTCTGTGCGCCTCAGAAGCGAATCGCACGACCGCCGTTTTTTGCTCCGCCAGTTTCTTTTCAACGAGCGGCGCGATTTTCTGTTCCCACACGCCGGACGGTGCCTGGCGGCCGCTCCAACCGGTCAGACGCCGAATCCATTTGGCGATAATGACGCGGTCATCGTTGAGCTTCTCGGCGACGGTGATGGCGCGTCCGTAAATCCTTCCCTCGTTCGTTTCGGACAAAACGCACAGCGCGCCGGTGCCGATTTTTTCCAGCGCGACTGGTTCCGAAAGTATCGAGCGCCACTTCAGTCTTTGAAGATCGGATTCAAAACCATGCTTTGAGTCACGTTCGCCCTCACCCTCGGGAGAGGGAGAGGTTTTAGGCGTCATCGGCGGAATCAAGCGCGGCGGTTGTCGGAACGCGTCCGACGTTTCTACGGGGAGTGCAGTCGCTGTCCCCTCTCCCCGTGGGAGAGGGTCAGGGTGAGGGCAATTCAGAATTACAATGTCCCGCAGCGATTTTTCAACCGGCTTCGGATACGGCTCCCATTCGCCGCGGCTGTTGAGCATCTCGCGGAAACGATGGCGCACGCGCCGCGCGCGCTCGGCGTCGGTCTTCAAACCGCAGGGCGCGTCGGGATGGTTCATGGATTGTTCAACGCCGAGGACAATCGGTTTCGTCGTGAACAGTCGTTCCTGCACCCGCACGGCTTCGGCGAACGGGTTGTCCTCGCGCCCGGCCGCGGCATTCATCAAGCCCAGCAGCGCGCTCCAGTCCACCATGCCGCTGCGGGCAAGCTGACACGGATAACCGTCGCGCATCCGGATTTCATTGGCGGAGACCAGCACAAAACCCATTTCGTCGATGCCGCGACGGCCGGCGCGGCCGAACATTTGCAGAATTTCATCCGCCTTGAGCGGCTGCTCGACGTGGTCCCGCCGATACGATTCGCCCGCCAGCGCAACACTGCGCAACGAAAAGTTGATGCCAGCGGCGAGGCCCATAGTGGCGACGACGACCCGCAGTTGTCCGGCCTTGGCGAGCGGTTCGATGACGCCGGCGCGCGCGCCATAGTTCAGGCCACTGTGATGATACGCAATGCGGCTCTTGAGCATTTTCGCGAGATGTTCGCCCACGAGCAGCTTTTGTTCGTGACCGAGTTGAAGCGGATTCGGCGTCGGTAGTTGACGCGCCAGCTCGGCGGCAAGCGATTCGGTGGCCTGGCGGCGCGGAGCGAAGATCAGGATCGGACCGAGGTCTTCCGCCAGCGCTTTGACGACCAGGCGCGGCCAGTAACCCCGAATCTCGCTGGGCACGTGAAAATTCAAATTGTTGGCATGAACCTCCTCAAGCGGCACCGGACGTTGCTCGTGTTTGACCAGGATGGCTTCGCGCCCAAGCCGGCGAAGCCATTTCACCAAATCGTACGGATTAGAAACGCTGCCGCTCAGCAGGAGCAGTTGCGTTTTCGGCGGCGCGAGCGCGATGGCCAGCTCGTAATTCAGGCCGCGGTCGGGATCGCCAAGCATTTGATACTCGTCCACGACGAGCAACGCCGGGCCGTCGCCTTCGATGAGCCGGCGCTTCTGCGTTTCGAGTGTGGCGACGAGGATCGGCGCATGAAGATTCTCCGCAAGGTCGCCGGTGGCGATGCCGACATCCCAGCCGCGCGCGCGCCATTCAGCGAGCTTGTCATTCGCCAGCGCGCGGGTCGGCACCGTGTAAATGGCCTGGCCGTGGTTTTTCCCGTGGTTCGACCACAACTCGAAAATTAATGTCTTGCCCGCGCCGGTGGGAGCCTGGACGACGACGTCCTTGCCCTCGCGCAAGGCGGTCACGGCCTGCTGTTGCCAGAGATCGGGAACGACCACCTGGTTCAAGGCAGGCAAACCGTCGAGCTTTTCAGAGAACGTCGGCACGCGGGGAAGATAGCCGAAGACGGGAAATGTGAAACCGGGAAATATGCCGAGGTCAAACTTGAATGTCGCCGACACGACAATTTAACCTGACGCAACCCCAGACCTCGAACTGTATCACTGGGTCGCTGCCTTAAAGAATTGCGAATTAAGACCGCCTGTTGCGGTATTTGTAAATTGTAGCGTGCCGGCCGGATTCGGCACGGTGTCGATGGGGAGCCAGTAAAAAAGATCTGACGAACCGTAGATCGTCACGGCTTTTCCGGCCTGTCCGCTGATGTTCAGCAACACCGCGCCGTTCGTGGGCGCGGTGATGGAGTCGATGTTCAGGGGCTTGCACAGACCCATGGCATCAGAGGCAAACAGCGAGCGGACCTGATCGCCATCAACGGCGGCGTTGAAGAACATGATTTCATCCACCAGGCCGTTGAAGGCGTATCCCGGGAACGCGCAAATCGCCGTATAGCCATCCGTGGCAGAAGGCGGATTTGGATTTCCTGTTGCGGCCGAGAACACGAGCGCCCCGTTTTTGTAAAGTTTCAGGACGCCGTTTTCGCGGACCAACGCAATATGATTCCACGCGTTTTGGTCGAGTGCGACGCCGGTTGTCACGTAGCCCACTCCTGCAAACACAATCACCAGGTTGCCGACTTCCGGGCAAAGACTGCTGACTGTCGAGCAAAGCCCCTGTTCGGGAATGATGAGGCCGTAACCACTGTTGGCCTCATTGCCGTTAAACAAGAGAGTCTGCTTCTCCTTGCCCGCGGTGCCGACAGGCCCTTTCCAGTAAACCCATGCGGCCATTGACCAGTTGTCAACCGCCGTGGTCGCGACGGAGTTCGCGCTGACGCATCCATCCGCACCGTTCAGGCTGAAAGCCTGGCCGACCTTTCCCGGAGCGAAGGTAACACCGCCAATCATGGTCCAATTCTTTTTACCGACAATATCAAAAGCATTGTCGTCACCGGGCCACCAGGCAACCAAACCGGGTGGGGCAGAGACGCAGACCGTCGGCGCACTGACCGTCACGCTGATTGGCGCTGACATTGTCGTCGCCCCGAAATTGTCGGTCGCCTTGGCCG
>DATNDF010000254.1 GCA_035607015.1 Candidatus Angelobacter sp.
TTCGTAAACTTCCATCCCCTGCTCCACCAGCCGCCGGACCACGACCCCGGTCCCGACACCGGTCGCGAGGGCGATGAATTCACCGTCCCGGTCATCGACGATCAATTCTTCCCCGCGCAAGAGTTTGACCGCCCGGCCAAAATCATTTGTGCGCAGCCGGACCCAATCCCTCGCCTGCTTGGCTTCCGCCAGCGCGCCCTCAAACACCTTCCGCCCCTGGTTCATCACCGCGATGCGCGTGCAAAGCTGTTCAACTTCGCTCAACAAATGCGACGACAGAAAAATCGTGAGCCCCAGTTCGCGATGCAGCCGGCGGATCGTCTGGCGCATTTCGTGAATGCCCTCGGGATCGAGTCCGTCACTCGGCTCATCCAGAATCAACAACTCCGGCTGTGGCAACAGCGCCTGCGCCAGCGCCAGCCGCGCGCGCATTCCGTGCGAATAGGTTTTCACCTTGGATTTCTCGCGCCCGCTCAACCCCACCCAGTCGATCACCTCGCGGATCCGCGTTTCCGGTGTCGGCGCCGTGTAATGGCTCAGAATTTCCAGATTCCGCCAGCCGCTGAGGTAGTCGTAAAACACGGGTGTTTCGAAGATCGCGCCGACGTTTTTCAGCGCCGCCTGCCGCCGCGTTGTGACGTCGTGGCCACAAACCAATACCTCACCGGCCGTCGGCCAGACCTGGCCGAGCATCATGCCGATGGCCGTGCTCTTGCCGGCGCCGTTATGACCCAGCAACCCAAAGATTTCGCCTTTTGGGACGTGCAACGTCAGACCGTCCACCGCGACGCGCTGGCCGAACTTCTTTCGTATCTGAGTGAGCCGGATCACTTCGTTCCCTCAATCGCCAGCAGGTTCTTGATGTGTCCATCGGCGTAAAGATAGTTCACGCCCTTCTTCGCGCCGCGCGCGCTGTGAAACGCCTCCTTGTCGAAGAATACCGGAATCTGGTGCGGATCGAAATCCATGTTCAACACCTTAAGCCGGTCGGAGTCCTGGCCGTTGAGCAGGCTGTTCCACGAATAGCTGGAACCGGTTTGCTCGTATATCTGTTTGCGGTCCGACGGACATTGCAAAAGTTTGACGGCTCCGAGGTAATTCGAGAGCACCCCGTCGGGACCGGGCAGCGCATTCGTTGGCGGCGAATTCGTGTCGAATGACTTGTCGCGCATCACCGGCAGATGATTGTCATTGTCCTGCGTGTAAAGTTGCAGGGCGATGCCGACTTGCCGGAGGTTGCTCAGACACGCGGTCGCGCGGCCCGCCTCCTTCGCCCTGCTCACTGCCGGCAGGAGCAATCCCGCCAGCACACCGATGATCGCCAGCACCACCAGCAATTCAATCAGGGTGAAAGCCACTGCGGACCGGGCGCCTGATTCAACGGGCATCATACTAACGTCCGCCCCGGAACATTCGCCCGCTCTCCATCGTCCGTTGCAATTCTTCGAGCATCGGCGCCAGCTCCGCTTTCGTCTGGGCCGAGCTTTCGCTGTAAAATGTTTTCAACCCGATCTTCGCGATCTTGTCCTGCAATTCCCGGCTCAGCGCCGGCGGTGTATTGGTCCCTGCCGCGGGCGCGGCCTCGCCATCCTCTCCGGTCTGCGCCTGCGCTTCCTTGAGACGTCTCATCGCGTCGTCAATCGACTTGCGCCGTTTGTCCTCGGGCAACTGTTCGAACGACGCGAGCATCTGCTTGAACCCGGTCGGCATTGTCAGCTCGACGAAAGTCTCCTTCTCGTCGTCCGTCATCTCTCCGAACCACTGTTCTGAAACGCGCTCCAATCGCGCCTTGCGGCGTTCCTCCGGCGACAGCCGGTTCAGCCGCTCCGCCAGACCGCGAATTGCCTTTGCCCGTTCGGATCCCGACAGTTTCCTCAAATCCACCGATTCCGCGTACGCCCGGACCCTGGCGGCTGACATTCTGGAATTCTTCGCCAGCGTGTAGCCGGCAATGGCCGCAACCCAGGCAACCACGAGAATTATCGCGGCAATCAATATCGGACGCTGTCGCTGGCCCGGCACAGGTCGAATTTATCGCATCCCGCCCCCACCGCCATGACAAAACATCTTAATGACGCTCATTCCCCTGCCTGCTGGCAAATCCCGCTTGCTTTGCCTCGACCGGCCCTTACTTTCCTGCCATGTTCGCAACGGAAACCGCCGAAGAAAAACCGCACGCCGATACCAAAACCCCGCCGCCCGCCGCTGCTCTCGTGAATTTGCTCAAACATCCTGACTGCTTTGCACATCGTCACATTGGCCCCAATCCCGCCGAAGCGTCGGAGATGCTCAAACTGGTCGGTTTTGATTCGCTCGACGCTTTGGCCCGCGCGGCCGTGCCGGAAAAAATACGCCTTCCACACCCGCTCCATCTCCCCGCGGCACTAAGTGAACAGGAGGCGCTGGGGGAGTTGAAACAACTCGCGGCGCAAAACCAGGTTTTCCGTTCATTTATCGGACAAGGGTACTACGATTGCATCACGCCGCCGGTCATCCAGCGCGGCGTGTTGGAGAATCCCGGCTGGTACACCCAATACACACCCTATCAAGCCGAGATTTCCCAGGGCCGCCTCGAAGCGCTGCTGAATTTCCAGACGATGGCGAGTGAACTCACCGCGCTCGATATCGCCAACGCTTCCATGCTCGACGAGGCCACGGCTGCTGCCGAAGCGATGACGATGTCGCACCGCTTAAAGGATGGCCGGAACACGTTCTTCATCTCCGAAGGCTGCCATCCGCAAACCATCGAAGTTGTCCGCAGCCGCGCACGCGCGCTCAAGATTGAAGTAGTGATCGGCAACCACGAGAAGTTTGAGTTCAACGACCAGGTCTTCGGCGCGCTCGTTCAATATCCCGATACGTTCGGCGCGATTCACGATTACTCTCCGTTTGTTGAGAAAGCTCACTCAGCTGGCGCGATGGTAACGGTCGCGACTGATTTGCTCGCGCTCACGCTCATCAAGCCGCCGGGGGAATTCGGCGCGGACATCGCGGTTGGCAGCGCGCAACGCTTCGGTGTTCCGCTCGGTTACGGCGGACCGCACGCCGCGTTCTTTGCCACTCGTGACGAATTCAAACGCCAGATGCCTGGGCGCATCGTTGGTGTGTCCAAAGATTCACGCGGCAAACCCGCGCTGCGTCTTGCGCTCGGCACTCGCGAGCAACACATCCGCCGCGAGAAAGCCACCAGCAACATCTGCACGGCGCAGGCATTGCTCGCGAATATGGCTTCGCTCTATGCCTGTTATCACGGGCAGAAGGGATTGAAAAAGATTGCCAAGCGCATTCACATCATCGCCGACAGCTTCGCGGCCGCTGTCATGACAAAAGGCTTCACCGTTGATTACGCCGAGTTTTTCGACACGGTTGGCGTGGAATGTGAATCAACCAAGAAACGAGATGAAATTCTCCAGCGTGCAACTGAACGCTCAATCAACTTACGCTCACTCGGAGCGAATCTGATCTTGGTTTCGTTCGATGAAACATCGAACACCGCAGTTTTGGCAGAACTGATTTCAATTTTCACGGGCACGACCGTTGACGCGGTCAGCTTTGAAAAGAGTTTGGAGGAGCTGGAGGTTGGCTTCCGCGACCAATTTAAGCGCACCACGCCTTTCCTCCAGCACCCCGTCTTCAACCGCTACCACTCCGAGACCGAGATGCTTCGCTACATCAAGCGCCTCGAATCGCGCGACCTGTCGCTCACGGCTTCGATGATTCCGCTCGGCTCATGCACCATGAAACTCAACGCCGCGGCGGAAATGTTCCCCGTGTCGTGGCCGGAGTTCGCGAAGATTCATCCGTTCGCGCCCATCAAACAAACGCGCGGTTATCAGAAGATGTTTGAGCAACTCGAAACCTGGCTCGCGGAAATCACCGGGTTCGCTGGCATTTCGCTCCAGCCCAACGCCGGCTCGCAGGGCGAATACGCCGGGTTGCTCGTCATCCGCGCGTATCACGAATCGCGCGGCGACACGCATCGCAACGTCTGTTTGATTCCCACCTCCGCACACGGCACGAACCCCGCCAGTGCCGTCATGGCCGGCATGAATGTCGTCGCCGTCGCGTGCGATACCAACGGCAACATCGACGTCGCCGACCTGCGCGCAAAGGCG
>DATNDF010000255.1 GCA_035607015.1 Candidatus Angelobacter sp.
CCAGAAGACCCCACCGAAGCCGGGTTGCACTACGTCATAGATCAATTGCATTCCATGGGCTTTTTTGCTCGACCGGCGATTATTCCCGCTCGCGTCTTCGCGATCCGCACAAAGAGCGCGAGGAAGGCAAATTCGGATGCCGCGCAGGAGAGGCGAACGTTAAGTTGACGAACATCCTCGACCACTTAACGAAGTAGGTTCACGCCTGCTGGCGACGCTTCTTTCTCGTCGCGCGCCAGATCAGAAGAGAGGGCAGCAGAGAAACCAGAAGGGTCGGCCAAAGCCATTTCGTGACGAGGACGAGGGCGTTCCGGAAAAAGGCGTTGCCGCCGATGTACGCGGTGGCCGCGGCGTCGTTTGCATGGGGAGCCAGGGCCACGCCCCCCTGCGCAAATTGATGAGCGATCGCGATCCCTCCAACCGCCGCTTTCCATCCAAAGGCGCAGCCGCCAACCGCCATCAGACCCGACACCATTCCGCCCACAACCCAGACACCGACAGCGAAGCCGGCGTAGCAGAGGACTCCGGCCCCAAAACCGCCGAACACAACTCCACCGACGCCAAATCCGCCAATACATATCGGGGCGATGGCCATTCCTCCGAACGCGAAAATACCGCCGATGGCCGCATCGTCCGCGATGGCGATCCAGGCCTTGACCGCCTCCCGTTGACTGGCCCAGGTTGCACCTAACCTGATGTGAACCAGCGGCAGGCCGAACAGACGAGTTTTTGTGCGATATTCAAACGCGGTCACCGGCTTTGAGGTTGCCGCGCTTGCAGAAGACGCTGAAGCAGCGGCGTTCAGTTCGCGGAGCTTCCGGCGCATCCAGAGGACGAGGAGTGCGGTGGCCGGGATCCAACTCGTCACAACCCCGATCATCAGTCCGCCGAACAGCACGGGATGTGAGACCGCCAGCGGACGTGCCCACGCCGCGAGCAACACCAGCGCCACCGGCACGACGATGAAAACGATCAACACGCCGTAGAAACGTTTGATAAACCCGCGTTCCTGTTCCGAGGCGGCCCCGTCCATTGACATTTTGTAACCCAGGTAGGTTGACAGAAAACCGGTGAGTGGACCGGCCAGGACATTGAAGGCAGCCAGCCCGGCGCCGGCTTTGGTGGCGGCACTTACCTTGGTCGCGGCCACGCCGAAACCCGCCGCAGTCGCCGAAGAGGCAAAGGCTGGCAGGGCCGCAAGTACACCGATTGTAAAAGCCCTGCCGGGTGAACTGCGTTCGAGAGCCCCCTCGATGAACGACAGCACCTCTTCGTGGAGCAGCTTGCGTCCGCGCGAAAGGCGTTGCTTGACCGCGTCCTCGCTCAAATCCAGGGCTTCCGCCACTTTTTCCACGGACTGCTGCTCGCGATAAAACAACACGAGCGGCTCCCGGTAAATCTCCGGAATGCGTTCGATGGAACGCCAGAGAATCTCCTCTTCCTCCTTGCTGATGGCCCGTTCCGACGGCAGTGGGTCCGCGGCCCGAAGCCCTTCCGGAAGGAGTTCGTGCGCGGCTTCCAACGGCTCTGCTGAATGAGTGGGTTCACGCCCGTCCCGTCGAAGAGCCTTGCCGATCAAACACCGGGCGATGCCACACAACCAGGCGCGGAGCTTGTGTCGTTCCCGTAATAGCCGCAGATGTTTCCAGGCCGTAATGAACGTCTCTTGCGCCAGGTCCTGACTCTGGCCAAGACCGCCGGTGGCGCTGTATGCCAGTGAGCAAATGAGCGACTGGTAGCGCGAAACGATTTGCCCGAAGGCATCACGGTCGCCATCCAGTGTCTGTGTCACCAAATCTGCATCCGTTGTTCCCTCTACGGTCATCAATGTGTTTGTGATCATATCACCGCATAAGTACCCGGAAAGGGAGAACCGGTGACAAGAAAACTGTCCCGGACATCATTTCTTTAACCACAGTGACAGATGGGTGCGACGAAGCGATTGACCGGGTAACCCTTACGACGACGGAGCTCGTCCTGACTTCGATCAGAGATTCTCCGCGATTGCCGCTCTTGAGGCAGTCAGTATAGAGATCGGATTCGGAACCGCGAATTGCGCGGCAAAAGATGGTCGGGGCGGTGAGATCTGAACCTAAGCCGGTGATTTCGCGTCGTTTCGGAAAAAGCGCGTTACAAGCCCGTATTCATTGACACTTTTTGCGTTTTACACTTTTCCCGATCACGTCGCCGTTCCACCCAATCCGAAACTTTTATGTTAGGATTTGTTAGGACTGCGTTGGATGTGTTAAGCGCCGCAGTGCCGTCGTAAAAAGTGCTGCTTTCACCGAACTGGCATCACAGACTAGGCTTGGTTTACCATCTGAGCGCGGGCAAAGCGTTGCCCTCACTTGCCCATGTTGCGAACGATACTCTCTACCACTTTGAACCATTTGTAAGCTTCCACCAAGTCCTTCTTCACTCCTTTACTTCTCAAAGACTGTTATTAATAAAGGTATCTTTAGTTCCGCTATCTTCGCTAAGAAACTGGTGTTAAATTCGAGATTTGCTTGGTCCTGATATGACACTGCTATGTAAAAGCTTATATCCAGAGCACCACACTCCCTCAGAATGGCTATCCCCTTGCTTAAAGTCTCGAGCAAGGCATTCATGGCTGCGTATCCCTTACTGTCATCCAGCGGCACAAGTTCTGCGCTTCCATAGGGTTGGGGAGCATTCTTGAACCGACCGAGTTTACCCAATTCGCCCGGTTCATTCTTTTTGAAGAATCGAAGCCCCGTCTTCATTTCTGCAAGTGCTGGCGAGAACGTTTCGCCTTTGATGATGCAAATTGGACTTATCTCAATCATAAGGGATCTAATCGCATTTATACCATTCAAGCGGGTAAACGGTGTCAACCGCTGCGCCCGTCTCTGGACGTCTCAGCCATACGTTGGCGTGTAACCTTCGAATCACCGACCAAGCTCATTTCAACCTTTGAGCAGCTCAAACAACTCCGGGATCGTCTGCGCCATTTGCACGTTCTCCTGGAGTTCCTCGAAGTCGCCACGGGATTGCCAGCCGTGCCATGCCCGGAACGACTTCAGGACCATGTCGCGCGCCTCGCCTACGGAAACCACGAACGGTTCACCCGATGGCTCCAGTTCCACTTTGATCCGCTGATTCAGGAATACGTTGTAGCCCCAGAACAGTCCGACCCCATGCAGCTTGTGCGCGTCCTTGACCTTAATCCCCGTCCCGTTGGAATCGATTACCGTCATCCCTCGATACCATCCATTCTTGAGACCTAACTTGTTGCAGGTAGTTAGTTCGTCCTCCGTCAGTTTGACGCGAACAAGGTTCTGACTCCGGCACAGTACCGGAAACTGCAAATCTTTAAGCAGAGTGCTCATTGTGTCGGCGCGACATAGAGGGGTCAGAGATGACTAAATGATAAATTCATCGTAGCCGCTTTCGCTTTGTGACCGAGCGCGTCGCATTGGAAGCTGTCCGCCAATACCCCATTTACAACCGCTTCGCAATCCACGACCAACTCATCGTTGTTTCATCACGCAATCGCACCGCCATGCGTGCCTTCCTTGGGTCGCCTTTCCGGTGCTGTCGCAATTCCGCTTCCGTCCAACCCGCCTCTCTCAATCAACATCTCTCCCCTCAACCGCTCCGCCTTCTGTTCATCCGACTCCCTCAACTCCTCTCCATGATGCTGTTTGCCCTGCTTCTCCCCGATCAATTCCAGCAGTTCCTCCCGAAAACTGACCGGACTCAACTTTCTGGTCCACATGAAGTGTTAGTCCTGGGACTGGTTTGAATTTATGTTTTCGATTGTTCTGTGTCCATCCTCGGCAAGAAGAAACGCGGACTTCTTAGAAAAATATGGTCGGGGCGGTGAGATTCGAACTCACGACCTCTTGTACCCGAAACAAGCGCGCTACCAGGCTACGCTACGCCCCGAACCAAAGCGCTGAGACGTTGCCGCGCACCCCGGACAATTGCAATGACGTTTTTTCCGCCCGCCCGTTGACATCGTGAACAATGCGGTTGACGCGATGAGGGCCGCGGTTGCGCGGCGCACCTCACTTTGCCCTTTGCACTTCCACTGGCGCATGGTTCAGTTCCCGGCGTGGTCGGGACCATCATCAACGCCGCGGCAATTCTCATGGGAGGCGCCGCCGGGCTGATGACCAAAAAGACGATTCCGGTTGCCCATCAAAACATGCTCAAGATTCTTCTGGGTGTCTTCACGGTTTACGCGGGCCTGAGCGCAACCTGGGGTGCGCTGGGCGGCGGTTTTCCCCGTGTCCTCAAGCAACTGGCCATCGTCCTTGCGTCGCTCATGCTCGGCAATCTGACGGGCAACCTGCTGCGCATCCAGAAATCCCTCAACCGCCTCGGTCGGCACGCCAAACAAATGATTTCGGGCGCGCGTCCGGCGGGCGGGTACGGGTTCAGTGACGGCTTTGTCACCGGTTCAATTCTGTTTTGCGCCGCGCCTCTGGCCATCCTGGGGTCGCTCGACGACGGGCTGGCCGGAGACATCAAACCGCTCGCGATCAAAGCCGTGATGGATGCCCTGACGACGATGGCTCTGGTCAGGACACTCGGCTGGGGAGTGACGTCAGCAGCCATCCCGGTCGTCGCCGGCCAGGGCACCATCACCCTCCTGGCCAAACTGGCGCAGCCGTGGCTGGCAAAATATTCACTCGTCGATCCTGTCAACGCCGTCACCGGACTTCTGGTCTTCTGCGTCGCCCTGGTCATCCTCGAATTGAAAAAAATCGAACTGGTCAACTACCTGCCCGGTCTCATTTACGCGCCGCTGCTGACCTGGCTGTGGCGTTGAGCACATTTCCAATTTGAATTCTGTCCGGTTCGACCGCAATCTGTCGCCGAAAATAACGAGCCTCCCATGAAACCAAAATCCCCCTCATTCCAGGCCGCGGCGCTGGGCGGCCTGCTGCTTTCCATGAACGCGTCATCACTCAAAGCCGACGAAGGCATGTGGCTGTTTAACAATCCACCGCGCAAACAACTCAAGGAAAAATACGGCTTCGACGCGACCGACGCATGGCTGGAACATGTCCAGAAGTCGTCGGTCCGATTCAACAGCGGCGGGTCCGGGTCATTCGTTTCGGAAGACGGCCTGGTGATTTCCAACCATCATGTCGGCGCGGACGCGTTGCAAAAATTCGGCGACAAGGACCACAACTATTTGCGCGACGGTTTTTACGCCCGCAAGCCTGCCGACGAGAAACGCTGTCTTGATCTTGAGCTGAACGTGCTGATGAGCATCGAGGACGTCACCGCGCGTGTGAATGCGGCCGTCAAAACGGATATGCCGCCCGAACAGGCGTTCCTTGCCCGCCGCGCGGTAACGGCGGAAATCGAGAAGGAATCGTTTGAAAAAACCGGTCTGCGCAGCGACGTCGTCACCCTCTATCAGGGCGGTCAGTATCATCTCTACCGTTTCAAGAAATACACCGACGTGCGTCTCGTTTTCGCGCCCGAACAACAGGCGGCGTTTTACGGCGGCGATCCGGACAACTTCGAATATCCCCGGTTCGACCTCGATATCTGCCTGTTCCGCGTTTACGAAAACGGCAGGCCCGCGAGGATTCAGCACTATTTGAAATGGAGTGAAGCCGGTGTTTCGGAAAATGAGCTGGTCTTCGTGTCCGGACATCCCGGCCGCACGAGCCGGCTCTTCACCGTCGCTGAACTCGAATATATCCGCGACCGCCGTCTGCCCTACGCGCTCGAACGTCTGCGCAACCTTGAGGTGTTGCTGCTCAGTTACAGCGCGCGCAGCGACGAGAACGCCCGCCGCGCCAAGGAGGATTTGTTCAGCGTCCAAAACAGCCGCAAGGCCTTCATCGGCGAACTGGCCGGCGTGCTCGATCCAAATTTGATGGAGGCAAAAAAAGCGGCGGAAAAAAAACTCCGCGACGCCGTCGCCGCCAGTCCGGACTTCAAAGATGCCGCGGGCGCGTGGGAGAAAATTGCCGACGCCCAAAACGTCATCGCGGAAAGCGCGTTGCGTTACAATCTGCTTGAAGCCGGCCAGGGGTTTCACAGCGACCTTTTCGGCATTGCGCGGACCTTGTTGCGCGCCGCGGAAGAAAAGCCCAAACCGAACGCCGAACGATTGCGCGAATTCGGTGACGCCGGTCTGGCGTCACTCGAGTTCCAGCTTTTCTCCGAGAAACCGATATACGATGATCTCGAGCAGCTCCTGTTGAGCGACTCGCTCACCTTTCTCGTCGGCAAACTCGGGTACTCCGATCCGCTCGCGCAAAAAATCCTGGCCGGCAAATCGCCACAGGAACGCGCCTCCGAACTGGTGCGCGGAACGAAGATCAGGGACGTCGCGCTTCGCAAGAAGCTTTACAAGGAAGGCAAGGAGGCCGTGGACGCTGCCCACGATCCGATGATTGAACTTGCGCGGCTGGTTGATTCCGATGCGCGCGCCGTCCGGAAGATCATCGAAACCCAGAGCGAAATCAAACAGCAGGCGCAGGCGCAAATCTCGAAAGCCCGATTCGCCATTGAAGGCACCAGCACGTATCCGGACGCGACGTTCACGCTGCGGCTCGCCTACGGCACGGTGAAGGGTTACGATGAAAACGGTCAGCACATTCCATTTCAAACGACCATGGCCGGTCTTTACGAACGCGGCGCGGAACACGGGAACCAGCCGCCGTTCGACATTCCGCCGCGCTGGATCAAGCGGAAGAGCCGGCTCGACTTGAAGACGCCGCTCAACTTCGTGTGCACGGCGGACATCATCGGCGGCAACTCGGGCAGCCCGGTGGTGAACCGGAAAGGCGAGTTCGTCGGCATCATCTTCGACGGCAACATCCAGTCGCTCGTTCTCGATTTCGCCTTTACCGACACCCAGGCCCGGGCGGTGTCGGTTTGTTCGCAGTCGATTATCGAGGCGTTGCGCAAGGTTTACGACGCGAAGGAACTCGCCGATGAATTGACAGGCGGAAAGCGCAGGAAATGAATTGGGGCGCGACATGATCAAAGCGCGACTTGGCATCATTGGCATGGGGAATATTGGCCGGCACCATGCC
>DATNDF010000256.1 GCA_035607015.1 Candidatus Angelobacter sp.
CGCAACCTGCTGATCTACGGCCTGGGTGGCGTCATCATTCCGTTTATCGGTATCAAGGCCATAGATGTCATCATCACCCATCTGAACCTCATTTAATCACATGAAAGAATTATTCTCTGAAATTCGCGGCGCGGTAATGTCCACACTGATCCTCGCCGTCGTCTGTTGTGGACTTTATCCATTGATTGTGTTTGGCATTGCGCAAGTCGCCTTTCACGATAAGGCCAATGGCAGTTTGATTGTGGAAAAGGATGGCACGGTGCGCGGCTCGGAATTGCTCTGCCAGGGATTCACCTCTGAAAAGTATTTTCACCCGCGTCCGTCTGCGGCGGGCAACGGCTACGATGCTGCCAATTCCAGCGGCAGCAACCTCGGCCCGACGTCGCAAAAGCTGAATGACGCAATCAAGGATCGGATCGCCGCCTACCGCACCGAGAACGGCTTGAAGGAAACGGACGCCGTTCCCGCCGACGCCGTGACCGGTTCAGGCAGCGGCCTCGACCCGCACATCAGCCTGCGCAACGCGGAATTGCAAACCGCCCGCGTCGCCAAAGCCCGGAATCTTGGCGAAGACAAAGTGCGCAAATTGATTCAGCAGAACACCGCCCCTCCCGATCTCGGTTTTCTCGGCGAGCCGGGCGTGAATGTGCTCAAACTCAACCTGGCCCTCGATAAGTTATGAACCAAGGGGCGATTTTATTCGTGCCGACCGGCGCGACGCAACGCTGTACGAACACTTCGCTGCCGTGCGAGTTGGCGAGGTCACGCCACAAACGAAAACCGCACGGGCCAAAATCGCTGACAACGACGAATTGCCATTGTGGACCTGGTTCCTCTCAAATCCGTGCCTGTAGTCTTTTGCTTTGGTGCTGATTCAAAGGGCTGAAAGCCCGACAGATGATAGCCCAGGGCAACGCCCTGGGCTGATTGTCCCTTATAATATCTCCCTCTCCTCCTCGAACGAGGAGAGGGCCGGGGTGAGGAGTCGAAAATCAAACCACGGTTAGCCCACGATGCCGACAAGCCCTCACCTAACCCTTAATCCTCCCCCCAAAGCGGGAGCGGAGAGGGAAATTTTTTGTGGGACGATTACCGAGGGTGGCCCCGAAAGTTTTCGGGACAACCGCTGGGCTAATTTCCGTAGCGCCTTCAGCGCATTTGAGTTCGTGGCAGTTCGTGAAATTCGTATCAAAGCTTCGGTTTCCGCCTTTGTCTGACTTCGTGCGACAAGTCAGCCCTGCCGCCTTACGCATGAACGTTTTAATGCTGAACTTGCGGCGGGATTCGTTAAGCTGAACGTGTGAGCGATGGCGACCGCCCCAATCCTGACGCGCTGTTGAGTTCGATCCAGCGCGAGGAAGCCGCCAAGAAACGCGGTCGGCTCAAGGTCTTCCTCGGCATGTCCCCCGGCGTGGGTAAGACCTACGCGATGCTCGAAGCCGCGCAACGCGAGTCGAAGTCGGGACGCGATGTCGTCGCAGGCTATGTCGAAACTCATGGACGGAAGGAAACCGACGCGCTCGCGCAAGGGTTGCCAACGATCCCTCGAAGGACCCTCGAGTATCGCAGTGTGGCGTTGCAGGAGTTCGATCTGGACGCCGCGCTCGCGCGCAAGCCGCAGCTCCTCCTCGTGGACGAACTCGCCCACACCAACGCTCCCGGTTCGCGCCATCCCAAACGCTGGCAGGACGTGCTCGAACTGCTCGACGCGGGCATTGACGTGTTCACCACGCTGAACGTTCAACACGTCGAGTCGCGCGCCGATACGGTTCGGCAGATCACCACGGCGACCATTTACGAGACGGTGCCGGACTCGGTGCTTGATGAAGCCGAGATCGAACTGGTTGATCTTCCACCGGACGACTTGTTGCAGCGTCTGCGCGACGGAAAAGTCTATGTGGAGGAACGCGCACAGGCCGCCGCGGCGAATTTCTTCCGTCCTGGCAATCTCACCGCGTTGCGCGAACTGGCCTTGCGGCTCGTGGCCGATCACGTCGCCGAAGAAACGCAGGAGTTTCACCGCGCTCAGGCCGCTGGCGGGCCATGGAAGACGGGCGTGCGATTGATGGTCGCGCTCAGTCCGAGTCCGCTGTCAGCGTCGCTGATTCGCTGGACGCGGCGTCTAGCCGACGGTCTGCAAGCGCCGTGGCTCGCCGTCTATGTGGAAACCTCGCGTCCGTTGAGCGAAACCGAACAATCACGACTGGCCCAAAACCTTGCGCTGGCCCGCGAACTCGGAGCAGAAGTCATCACCACGACGGACGAGGATGTTGTGCAGGGATTGCTGCACGCGGCGCGCGAACACAACGTCTCGCAAATCGTTTTCGGCAAACCGGGCGGCGCCGGCTGGCTGGAAGCGTGGCGCGGTCGTTCGGTGTTGCAACGGCTCGTGGACGCGAGCGGTGACATTGACGTGCTGGTGGTGCGCGCGGACAAACCGGAAACGCAAACGGCACCACGCCGGACACTCGTGCATTTCGAGTCGCAGGGAAAACAATACCTGGCCGCGCTGTGCGTTGTGGTCGCCGTGACACTTCTGGGTCTGGCGGTCCGGGGATTGATCGGTTACCAGGCGGTGGCGCTGGTTTATCTTTCGGCGGTGGTGGTGCTGGCAATGTTCGTGGGTCGCGGGCCGAATTTGTTCGCCGCAACGCTGACGGCGCTGTGCTGGAATTTTATGTTCGTGCCGCCGCTTTACGCGTTTCGCATCGAGGGCTTCCACGATACGATGATGTTCGCGATGTATTTTCTCGTGGCTCTGGCCTCGGGGCAAATGACCGCGCGGCTGCGTCTCCAGCAACGGGCCGAGCGGCAGCGCGAGCAGCGCGCGTCGGCCCTCTACCAACTGACGCGCGAACTGGCCAGCGCGACCGATTTCCCGCAAGTCCTGAGTGTGGCCATCCGGGAGGTGGGCGCGGCATTCGATGCTGACGCGGCCTTGCTGTTGCCCGACCCGGAGGCAAACGAGCAACTCACGCCCTATCCCGCCGGACTGTGGGTGCTCGATGAAAAGGAGGAAGCTGTCGCCGCGTGGGCGTTCCTACACGACAAACCCGCAGGTCGCTTCACCGACACATTGCGGCAGGCCACAGGACTTCATCTGCCGTTAAGTGCGGGCGGAAAACCTTCCGGTGTGATCGCGCTGCGATTCCATTCCGGCCAATCCCTGAGCGTGCAACAACGCAATTTGCTGGACAGCTTTGTCCGTCAGATTGCGCTGGTCACGGACCGCCAACGGCTGCGCGACGCGGAAACCAGCGCAAAGCTGCTGGCGCAATCCGAGCAGTTGGGCCGCACTCTCCTCAATTCCGTGTCGCATGAATTGCGCACGCCGATCGCGGCCATTTCGAGCGCGGCCAGCGGCCTGCGCGAGTCGGGCGCGCTTACATCCGCGCAAACGAATCTGGCGGCCGAAATCGAATCCGCCAGCGCGCGGCTGAACCGGCTCGTTCAAAGTTTGTTGAGCGCGGCCCGGATCCAATCCGGCCAGATCAAACCGGCGCTGGATTGGTGTGACGTGCCCGATCTGGTGCAGGTCGCGGTGCGCAGTGTTGAGAGTCTGCTGGCGGGTCATCCCGTCGAACTGCGGATCGCGCCGGAACTCCCGCTGATGAAACTGGATTACGTATTGATGGAACAGGTGCTGGCCAATCTGCTAGTCAACTCGGCAACCCACACTCGGTTTGGAACGCCCGTCGAGATCGGCGCACGTGTTGAAGATCGGGAATTGATTCTGGAAGTCGCGGATCGTGGACCGGGCCTTCCGCCGAACGAACTTGAGCGGGTGTTTGATCTGTTCCATCGGGCACCCGGCTCGAAGCCAGGGGGCACGGGTTTGGGGTTGGCCATTGTGAAAGGCTTTATCGAAGCACAGGGCGGTCGCGTACGGGCCGCAAACCGCGCCGGCAGCGGGGCGGTCATTTCAATCCGATTCCCCGTGCCTGACGCGCCGACGGTCCCGGAGGAAACAATGTGAACACCAGCGCGAAAGCGCCGCTCAACGCGCTTGTGGTTGACGACGAGCCGCAAATCCGGCGGTTACTGGCCGTTTCGCTGGAAGCCAACGGCTATCGCGTCACCACCGCGAACAACGGAAACGAAGGGATGGTGCTGGCGGCGCAGCACAGGCCTGATGTCATTATTCTCGATCTGGGTCTACCCGATTTGAGCGGCCTTGAAGTCTTAAAGCGATTGCGTGAGTGGAC
>DATNDF010000257.1 GCA_035607015.1 Candidatus Angelobacter sp.
TCGTTGTCGTCGGTCGCCGCCTGCAGCAGGACCACATTCAAGGTCACATCCTTCGGAATTTGAACAGTGGCCTTGTCGTCCAGGAATTCCTGAAGCGCCGAGCAGATCACCTTGCAGCCAAAACTGTGACCGAGCCAATGAATTCGCAACGGCGGTGAATCGGCGGCCCTGTCCTTGAGGGCCAGTCTGAGAACGCTGTAAACTCCGTGCTCACCGACGGTATCTGCCCGCTTCTCCATCGTGTAAAAGGAGAGGGCCTGACCGAAGTTGGCGATGGAATTCTCGTCTTCGCTCAACATGGACGGCCAGTGAATCCCGATGCCCAGGGACGAGGCCGGGAGATTGGACAGGACCGGTGGCGCGTTCGACGCCAATGTTCCCACCATGCGCGCGAACTCGATGGAAAACCGGTTGTAATCCTCCATCGCCCGGGTGGCATTGGTCCACCAGCCATGCGAATAAATGAACACGTCGCTGAAATCAAACGGGCGGTTCATCGCCTGCGACAGAATCGAGTTGATCTTGTCATCCAGGATGACGCCGTTTTCATTGATGGGAACGGTCAGAAAGTGTGACATGGTTGCCTCGTGTTGCTCTGGAGATGTTGTTGCGTAAAACCGTTTGACGACTGATTACTGGGCCGTCGGCGCGATCGCGACGTCGCCTTTGACGACCGGACCGGTGCCGTAGGCCACCCGCTTTCCATTGCGGTCGAAGATGAGGAAACTGATCACATCCGGGGTCTCCTTCTCGTTCACCCGCTTATTGTCGGCCAACATCAGCCAGTAGCGGCACCCGAATGCTTTCACGTCGGCCCTGATCGAGCAGCGGCCGGTGGCGTAGGCGGTGGGGGTGTGCTTGCCCGTGGTGTCCAGTTGCTCGACCGTGGTGGCGATAAAGACGCCCCTGGCCGAGTCCGAGAGATCCACGCTGATGGTGAGGGCGCCGGCCGGGTAGGCGTCGACCGCGGGATTGAATTTGAGTGTGCCTTTAACGGTGAATTGTCCCGCGTGAAGGGCATCCTTGCGGCGGCGAATGACAACGGTCGCCCCTTCCCTGACGTTGACGAGGGTTGGGTTTGACGTGTGGAGGTTGGGAATTTGAATGCTCATCTATTGTTCCGGTCGGTTTATTGTTTGAGGTTGACGGTCTTAACATCGCTGCCCGCGCCTTCGGAGACTTGGCTCGTCGGTTTCCGGGTAAATCGGTGCATCGACGGCAAAGTGGATGTTCCCGGGTGACTGCCGGTGGTTCGCCAGTCGGGGATTTCGGCCTGATACCTGGACCACCGCAATGAAGAATGCCCGATCATGGCCAGATGGTCTGCAACAGTTGAGCCAGGCGAAATCCTGCCGTGGTAAGCCGCTCATCCACGGTGTCGCGGGCAAAATTGGTGTAGCCGGACGGAGCGGTAACTTTCCATTGGAGGTGGGTGCCGAAGAGATCGGTAACCGTCGCCGGCTTTGCTATCTTGAACCCTTTGTGGGCTTTGACTGCAATCGGAAGAATTTCATCCGCCCATTGCTTCGGCCAGGTCTCCACGCTTCCCGGCGTCTGCGGAACAATGGGATTATTCTGCAAAATCCGGTCCGCGTAATCCTGAGTCGACTTCGCGCCGGCCTTTTTCATGGCGCGCTGGACCGCGTTGTCGTCCCAGTACACATGGAGCAGTGTGCCGCCCAGCTTGAGAAAGTTGCCTCCCTGATCCTCATGCACGCCGGTCGTCACCACATTCGGATTCACGAACCGGGGTTTGTCGTTGAGATAGGCCGCGCCCACGTGCAACGGCTGGTGGATGTCGCCGACAAAATGCGTCAGAAGCAATAGCGCGATCCTTTGATTGAACCCGTGAGGATTCGTGGCCGGTGTGTCGTTGCCTTTGAGGACGTTGATGCACTGCGTTGAGATTTGCACGATGTCGACCGGCGAAGTCCCGACCCTGCCGAGCTGGTATTGCAGTTCCTGAATCGGAACGTCGGTGTAGTGATAGTTATGATGATCGTGGTTGGCCGCGACAAAGTCCTTCATCTCCTGGGTCAGCGGCCCCTGCGAACCCTTCGCCCGGTCCGCCCAGGTGGCGGCGTCGAGCAGCGACATGCCCTGAAGCAGATTGTTAACCTTGGTTTCCGCGTGCGTGCCCTGGAGGAGATCGGCGGCGATTGCGCCCACCGTCTCGTGGCCGTCCTTTCCATAACCCAACGCCGCGGCCGCAAGACCAAGCGTGGCCAGTGCGATGAAACCGGCGAGGGTGCTGCGTCGTAAGTTGCCGAATGATCGATTGCTCTCTTTCATTGGATGCTCTCCTTGGTTCGGTGGTTGATTGCTGGTTACTTCCGAGAAACGCGGCGAAGACGCCCGTTGCCGGTCACACGGCGGCGGTTGCATCTGGATACGGGCATACGTTTACGTTCAGCGGGGTTTGATCCGCCAGAACTGGTCTTTCCAAAACTCCACTTCGCTGAATTCGGCGTGCTTCTGCGGGTTGTCGGCCGGCAGCTCGCTTCGGGGACCGACATCAAAGGCCTTGATCTGAATCCGGCTCGCCACCGATTGAGGAATGAGCGCCGTCGTGGCGATGACGTTGTCCCATTTGCCCAGAGTCCGTTCCGGAATCGTGCGTGGCGTGGACAAATAATTATCGATCCACTCCAGCAGACTTCCCCGCGGTGGAATGTCGAGCAGCGACCACTGCGCTTCACGCGCCTCGGCCACCGGATGCAGCGTGAGATTGTAGAACCGCGTGCTGTTGGACTGGCTCAGGTACGGAACGACCGATCTCTCAAAATCGCTGACGCTGCAGGCCGCGCCCATATACACGAGGTTTACGAAGGGCAGTCGGGGGTGGGAGCGAATGATCTCGTTGGCGACGATGGCCCCCATGCTGTGGCCGATCAGGGTGATTTCGTAGTGGTTCGCGGAGTCTGCGGCGATCAGATCCTCCAGGCGCTGCATCAGCCGCGACACCGCTCCATGGGGCGCCCGGCCGACACGGCTAAGCGCGTCTCCCAATTCGGTTTTCCGGGCCGGCCGGTCGAAGTCGCCCGGATTGCGGAACATCGTCTGGGTCCGTCTCGACATGTTGTCCCACGCGCTTTTCCCCAGCGCGTCTATGACCGGGCCGACCGCCAGCTTGAGGGGCAGCGTCAGGAAATAGGCGGTCCCATAACCAAACCGGTCGAGATCGCTCCGCCTGTCCTTTCCCGGCCACAATCCCAACCCGGTTTCTCCCGCTTGATCAGGAACTGCATCGTCCGCAAGTTTGGGCAGGAACAGCGCCTTGCGCACGAATCCGGGGGTTTCATAGCGAGCCGCGGTCGTGGCGTCGCTGGTCAGTTGATAATACCAGACCACCGGCGCGCGCACGATTGCCCGACCAAGATCGGCGGCCAGGTAGAGCGGCGAAGTCAAAGGTCCCCACACGCGCTGCACTTCCCCCTGGCGCACCAGCGTCAGATGCTCCCAATAACTGGACCACAACCCTGAGTTCCAGTTGATGAACAACGGATAGTACTCGTCGGCTGAGATCCGCGGTACCAGTTCGTTGGCCTTCGCCAGGCTGTTATTGACGCTGTTCATTCCTCCATGGATGAAGATCAGGATTCGCTTCGTCCCGTCGCGCGTAATGCAATTCCGGCAGATCGCTATGGCGTTGGTGATCGTATTGAGATGCGCTTCGAATTCCTGTTCATCCTCCTTCTGCCGGACCCGTTCGCCCTCGGGCGCCAGGGCCATGCCCGAGCGGTTGATCAGAATCACGTTTTGTTGAGGAGCGTGAGCGCTAGCGCAACCCGACAAATAAAAAAGCAAGGCGAGCCACAACAGGCCGGCAACCTTCTGGCCAAACCGGGAGCAGTGCCGCGTCTCGCGCTCATCCTGACCCGCGTTATCGCTCGTTGTGGAGCCGCGGGGTTGGCTGGCGCAGGAACCGACGAAGAGTCCGCAGGCAGCGGGAGTAGGAGTTCTCATGTTCAGCGGCTCGGATGCAGCCGGGAACAACTCTGCAAGACGGGCTAGGTTGTCACTCTAGCTCCGATTCTTTCGGAACGTCTATACCACGTTTTAGGGATGGGGCTGTGGAGCGGGTTATGCTGCGATCCCGTGTGAGGAAATTCGTAACCTGCTCTTGTCGGTCTTGACTTGTGCGAGGGAGAAAATAGCCTTTGGACCGGAAATGCGAGTGCCATCTCGGATGGAAGAGGAGAAGTTCTAAGCCGTAATGTGTTTGCGGGGAGTTTCCCACCGGAACATGAGCGAACAACAGAAAGCCGCGGAACTCCTCGCGGAGGCCCGGCAATATGCGGACATGGCCATAAGCGCCTTTTTCCAGCCTGAGGAACTGGATGCGGAGGCAATCGAAGAATTGCGCAGCAATTTGCAGGCATGGTTTCTGTTCCCAAATATCGCGCCGGAGGAGCGGGCTTTGCTGGCGCGGCTGGGTCATGCCCGCGCCCGGTTAAGAGAGGCACAATCTGGCGTCAAGGCAGAACCGAATGCGGAGCGGGAGAAGGACTTGAAGAAAAAGTGGGAGGCGTTAAAAGAGAACCTTCTCTATTCCGGTGTGATGGATTCGTTGACACCGTTGCAGCGTGAAATTGTGCAGCGGGGCTTTGTATGCGTATAAACGATAAGCTGGCTTAGAAGAACGATGCCTGAGCTCGAACCACCCGACAGTTTTCATTTGAAGGCGGCCCTCGGCTGGCTGGAACTGGGCGACCATCTGGCTGCGGATGGTGAACTGGAGAAGATCGCTCCACAGCTTCGCGCGCGTCCCGACGTTCTGGCAGTCCGCTGGCAGATTTATGCCCGCGCGAAGAAGTGGGGAATCTGTGTGGACATGGCCGCAGCGATCATCAAGCTCGAACCTCGGCAAGCGGACGGCTGGATTCACCGGTCCTTCGCCCTTCACAAACTCAAACGCACCCAGGAGGCGTTCGACGCGCTTCTCACCGCAGCCGAACAGTTCAAAAGTAATTGGACGATCCCGTACAACCTCGCCTGCTACTGCGCCCAACTGGGGCGGCTGGACGAGTGTCAGGACTGGTTCCGGGAAGCAATGACCATTGACGAGCACGCCGTCAGGCAAGCGGCGATTGAAGACCCCGATCTAAAACCGTTGTGGGACAGCATGTGTGGCACGCTCTGGAAAAGACGCTCCGGGTAATCAATTCCGGTGTCCCGTTGGTTCCTTGCGACGTAGGGTTTGCTGTACGCAAAACGGGTTTTCCCATTCGCCGTGTATTGGGAGGCCAGAGCCGCATCGTCGATCACGAGCAGATTCTCGGCGTTGTGTTGCGCCTGTCATGGACCTGCGGGATTGCGCGTCGGTTCGTTGATTCAATGCTTTGGTTGTCGTTCCGGAAAAGCATAAGCCGCGCCGCAGCACCATACCACGAACGAGGTATGTTCAAATCGGCTGCGGAATGGTAAAAGGGAAGGAGAACTTCTGCGCACACACTTAAATGCCCGGCTCCTTATGGATAGTATCTTAAACGCCGTCTGCGACCTTGCTGAAATCATCGCCGGCATCTCCGCAACTATCGGCTCCAGTTGGAAATCCTTCCAAACGAGACTCCATCTTTAATCGCCATGAGTTATCAAACGAAATCAATTGCGACCCGCTGGGTGACAGCCCTCCTCGCAGCGGCAGCCCTCGTCCTGACTGGCTGCAAAACAGTTCCGGCGGATACCCTCACGTCTTTCACCAGCGGAATCACCAGCGCGCGAACGCAATCGCAGGAAGCGTTCAACGCGGTTAATGAACTGGTCGCTGACGCGTCCTTGGACTACGCGGCCAGTCAGACAAATCTGGTTGAGTCCAGCTTTACTGCCGGGCTGGATGAAGAAAGCCTCGCGGCCTGGGATCAGGTACTTGAAAAGCTGGAAAAATACGCCCAGCACCTCCAGTTGCTCACCTCTCCGGACCTGGCCAAATCATTCGACGACGAGGCGGTGAACCTGAGCGCCGAACTGAACAACTTTGGCCAGCATTTACAGGGAAGTGGTCTTATCAACAAATCGCCTCAGATCAGCCCGGCTATCGCCACTGGTTTTACCAAGCTGGGGGAACTCATCGTTCGCCTGCGCGCTCAGACACGCGCCCGCAAGGTGCTGGTCGCAACCGATGCCGAGATCGGCCGCATCTTTCGAACCATGGCCGATAGCGTGGGCACGTCCCGTACCAATGAGATTCGCGGCACGGTTACGGCACACTGGACCCAGTTCCTGGCCGAGAAAAAGGTAGCTTTTCGAAACCAGCCCGACCTGGCGGGCAAACGCCAGATTGCGGCGGACTTCCTGCAGTTACTGGAACGGCGGGTTGCTCAGGACCTGGTCTTGCTGTCACTGCGCCGCTCTCTTTTGCAACTTGCAGAGCTGCATCACGCCCTTGCCCAGGGTGAACGGTGGACCGCACAATCGGCTGCTGCCGCCATCGCTGATGAGATTAAACGTACTCGCGACCTCAACGATCGCTTCAAAGACAAACTCAAGAACCAGTAAAACTCCGGCGCATTTCTTATGAACCAGGATCTACACCAACTTCATGATTTGCTCATCGCGCAACATCAGGCCCTTTTCGCCAAGCTGGACGAGGCAGGTGACGCCGACGAAGGCAAAGCGATCCTCACCGAAATGCAGGAAATCCTGCACCGGATAGACGTCCTGCAGAACTTGCTTTTCCGCAAAACGACGACCGCCCTCACGAACAACCTCCAGAAAGTGGACGACGCGGACACAGAACTCACCAACACCCTCAAATCTGCCGCGACCGCTACCGATATCATCAAAGGCGTCGGCAAGTTTCTGACGGTAGTAGATAAGGCAATCGACTTGGCGAAGACATTGGCCCCGCTGGCTGTCTGAGTCTTAAAGCACAAGTTTTGACCCTTCCAGCTTCACGTCAGGTTTAGGCCATACACGACTTAAGCAGCGACGATAGGGGCCAGTTTAGGCACCTGTGGGACCGCAACCGAGGAACCGACAAATTCGCTCCCGAAGCTGCGGAGTGGGGCGATACCGATTCGTTTCCCAGCCCCACAAGGTTTTGACACTTATCCGTAACTCTTTGGCCATCTGCTTGCGCGGTTTCTTCAATTCCATGCGGCGTTTTGCGATTTGCTGACCGATGTGGTCGGAAGGTTCGGATGATAAAAAGTCAACGCCTGGGGTTTCGTTGCCTTTGGGTCTGCCGAGGGCTGGGTTGGTGAATGGGTCGTAGCCCAGATACTCGACAAGCGCAGGCTGGTGAGGCCAAGTTGGGTAAACTTTGTCGCATTCCCAGCGACTGAGAGTCACCATGCTAACACTCAGTTTTCGAGCTGCTTGCGATTGGTGCAATTTCAGCTGAACTCGGCGGCGACGGAGATGGCCGCCGATCGTCGTTGGCTCCTTTGGAACGGGGATGCCCCGATTGTGAGAGGGCAGGTGCTTGTCTCGCGAGACGCTAATGACCCTTTCGCAACAAGGCAACGCCGCGCACACCGGATGGAAAAATGCCGGGTGAGTCGCGCTGTTCGCCGCGTGAAATTCAGAACTATCTCAACCGCGTTTCCGGTCCGCTCCTCGACCGTATAGACATTCATGTCGAGGTGCCGGCGGTGAAGTTTCGCGACATCAGTGCGGAACGGACCGGTGAAACTTCCGCGCAGATTCGGGAACGCGTCGTGGCCGCGCGACGACGGCAGCAGGAGCGGTTCAAAGGCAAATCCCGCATCACCTGCAACGCGCGGATGGGCAGCAAAGAACTCAAAGCTCATTGCGCGCTTGATGAGTCCACGATGGAGTTGCTGAAGATGGCAATGAATGAATTGAAGCTCAGCGCGCGCGCCTATGACCGGATATTGAAAGTGGCGCGAACGATTGCGGACCTTGGCGGAACAGAGCGAATCGCGGCCGAGCACATCTCCGAGGCGATTCAGTATCGCTCGCTCGACCGGCAGTTGTGGGCATAAAACAGCCCAAACTAATCATGGACAAAATCGGTCGAACGGCGCGCGAGCGTATCCTGGATATGCCGAAGTTAGCGAGGGAAGGACGGTACTCAAATCCAAGACGCTGTTTCATCGAATAACAAAAGGCCCGGATTATGGGAATGATACCTTGTCGGTGTGGAAACGTAATCAGCACTGTGACCGGTCCGTGCCCCGATGGACACCGGCTGGTCTCGGAGAGGAGAATCGAAGACCTCAGGGAGAAGGGTTTGTCGGGGGATGATGTCCTGAGTGAGATCTTCCTTCACACATCGTCCGTGTACAAATGCCCGGAAGGTGAGCGGCTGCTGGTGTTTTGGGACCGGCACAAAAATGAATTCCGGTATTATCGACCTGATCCCTGAAGACAGCCTCAGCCAAACGGAAGCCGATGTTGCCCGATTAACAGCTAGCTTTGTTTACTGTCCTTCGAGTTCTTCTGGTCCTTTTTATCGCCGTCCTTCTTCTGATTGTCTTTCTTTTGAATGACCAGTGTCTCGACAGGAACGGTTGTTACGGTCGCCTGTGGCTTGGCCGCGGTGGGAACAGACCTGGCCGAAGTGTCCGAGATTTTGATGTACGGGAAGTTTTTGTGGTCCTTGTCGGCAAGATAATAGAATTCGGCGTTGTCCGGCAGGTCTTTGAATTTGACCGGCTTGTCCTGCGGCTCGGTTGGCTTGGCCACTTGATTGGTGGATTGGGGACGTTGCGGGTTGCTTCGGCGACGGTATTGCGCGTAACGATAGTGCCACGCGGCCTGTGCCGTTTCCATCAGCACGCCCGCGATGGCCAGCAACATGATCATGCCCAGAATCTGGCGGTTCTTCATGCGTGTAATATCGCTCATTCGTTGCCGTTCTTCAAATCGTCGTGAGGTCGTCAGACACCGCGCACGGTCAGGGGGCCAACGCCGCGGTCTGACCGCGATGATCATCCGAACCCCGGCGGTGAACAGGGCAGGCTGTGCGCTTCGGCCACGGCTTTACAGGTGATTTTCCCGTTCATCACGTTGATGCCGCCAACCAATGCGGGCTGGAGCCGGCAGGCTTCAGCCAGTCCGTGATCAGCCAGCAGTTCGATGTAGCGATACGTCACGTTGGTCAATGCCTGCGTGGCGGTTCGCGCGTAGGCCGCCGGCATGTTCGCGACGCAGTAGTGGATGACACCTTCCTCGACAAACACCGGATCGTGGTGCGTTGTTGGACGCGACGTTTCTGCGCAACCACCCTGGTCAACGGCAATGTCCACCAGCACGCTCCCGGGCCGCATCGGGCGTAGCATTTGGCGGCTGATCAGTTTGGGCGCCCGGGCGCCCGGCACCAGCACCGCCCCGATGAGCAGGTCCACGTCAGGGAGCAATTCCATCAAATGCGCTTCGTTCGAGTAAAGGGTGTGCGCCGTGTGCAGCGTGATGTCGAGAAAACGCATCCGCTCCAGATCCACCTCGAGGATCGTCACGTCCGCGCCGAGTCCCTGTGCCATGCGCGCGGCGTTGATGCCGGCCGCGCCGCCGCCCAGCACCACCACTTTTCCCGGCAACACGCCGGGCACGCCGCCGAGCAAAACGCCGCTGCCGCCAAAATGCTTCGCCAGAAAATATCCACCCACAAGAATGGACATGCGCCCTGCGATTTCGCTCATCGGCTCCAGCAGCGGCAGCCGGCGGTTGACCTCGATGGTTTCGTAAGCCAGTCCGACGGCGCCCGATTTCAGCAGCGTCTCGGTGAGAGGACGGCTGGCCGCCAGATGCAGATAAGTGAACAACATCAGGCCCGGCCGAAGGAGTGAATGCTCGGCCGGCTGCGGTTCCTTCACTTTTACGACCAGGTCCGCCTGCTCGAACACCGCCGAATGACTGTCCGTGAGTTTTGCGCCGGCGTGCTCATAATCCGCGTCCGGGTAACCGGAGCCGGCGCCCGCGCCGCGCTCGACAATCACTTGATGCCCGCGCTTGATGAGTTGATAAGCGGCCGACGGCAGGAGCGCGACACGATATTCCTGGTCCTTGATTTCCCGGGGGACTCCGATGGTCATGGCGAAGGTTTCATAGT
>DATNDF010000258.1 GCA_035607015.1 Candidatus Angelobacter sp.
CCGGTTACCGCCGGGCATCGGTTTCGAGTGGACGGGGCAATCGTACGAGGAGCGGTTATCAGGCTCGCAAGCGCCGATGCTTTACACGCTCTCGCTGCTTGTGGTGTTCCTGTGTCTCGCGGCACTCTATGAAAGCTGGGCCATTCCGCTGTCGGTCATCCTGGTTGTGCCGCTGGGCGTGCTCGGCGCATTGCTCGCGACGAAGCTGCGCGGGTTGCCAAACGACGTTTATTTCAAGGTCGGTTTGCTGACCATCGTCGGTCTCGCGACCAAGAACGCGATTCTGATCATCGAATACGCCAAGGACCTTCAAGCGGAAGGCAGGGATTTGATCGAGGCCACGCTCGAGGCCGTTCATCTTCGGCTGCGGCCGATTCTCATGACGTCGTTCGCATTCATCCTGGGGGTGATGCCCCTGGCGCTCAGCGTCGGCGCTGGATCGTCGAGCCGCAACGCCATCGGCACTGGCGTCGCCGGCGGAATGTTCGCGGCCACGGCGCTCGGAATATTTTTGATTCCGGTTTTCTACGTCGTGGTCCGCCGCATTTTCAAAGTGAAGGTGAAGAAACTGCATCCGCCCGAGACCGGCATGGAAACAGTCAGCAGCAAGGAGCCGGCCGCATGAACACCCGCTGCTGTCATGTTCTGATTCTGGGAACGCTGGTGAGCGGTTGCACCATGATTCCGAAATACGAGCGCCCTGCGGCACCCGTGAGCGAATCGTGGTCGGCGGCTTCGGCGCAAACGAACACCACCGACACGGTCGCGTCCGACATCGATTGGCACGATTTCTTCGACGATCCGCGCTTGCAACGCCTGATCGAGCTTGCGTTGCAAAACAACCGCGACCTGCGCGTCGCTGCGTTGCGTGTCGAGGAGGTGCGCGCGCGGTACCGCATTCAGAGGGCAGAGCAGTTCCCGAGCGTCCAGGGCAACGCCAACTTCACGCGCCAGCACTTTTCAGGCGCCGTCACCGTGTTCAACGGCGGCACGACGCTCGACACCTACAACCTCAACGTGGGTGCGTCCTATGAGCTGGACCTGTTCGGCCGCGTGCGCAGCCTGAAGAGAGAGGCGCTGGAAAGGTATTTTGCCACCGACGAAGCGCGAAAGAGCGTTCAGATCGCGCTGGTGTCCGAAGTGGCAACGGAATACCTGACGCAACTGCGCCTGCTCAAGGCCAAAGCCATCGCGAACCAGACGCTCGCCACGGTTCAGGAGTCATATGATTTGATCAGACGGCGCTTCGATGTCGGCGCGGCGTCAGAACTGGAGTTGCGCACGGCAGAAAGTCAGGTCGAGGCGGTGCGTGTGAACTCCGCCAATTTTCTTCAGCTCCTGGCACAATCGGAAAACGCGCTCGTCGTCTTGGTGGGCGAACCGCTGCCGAAGGATCTCCCCGCCGGAAAACCGTTCCAGCAACAACATCTGCTGACAGATCTGCCGGTCGAAGTGCCGTCGGAAGTTTTGCAGCGTCGGCCCGACATTCTCGCCGCCGAGCACACACTGGTTGCCGCCAATGCGAACATCGGCGCCGCGCGTGCGGCGTTTTTCCCTCGCATTTTGCTTACCGGCTCGGCCGGAACGGCGAGCGCGAAGCTTTCGGATTTATTCACCGGGCCGTCGGAAACGTGGAGTTTTTCGCCGCAAATCGCCGTGCCGATCTTCGATGGCGGCGGAACGAGGGCAAGGCTTGCCGTGTCGAAAATTGACAAGCGCATTGAAATCGCGAACTACGAGAAAGCCATCCAGACCGCGTTCCGCGAAGTGGCGGATGCACTGGCGGTCCGCGCGATTCTGGACGACAAACTCAAAGCGCAGGAGCGATTACTGGGCGCAACGCAGAAGCGTTTTGACCTTACCACCGCGCGCTACCGCCAGGGCGTGGACAGTTACGTGGATGTTCTCCTGGCGCAACGCGATCTTTACGCCGCGCAGCAGGACCTGGTGCAATTTCAGGCGGCGCGCCTTCTCAATGCGATCGCGCTCTACCGTTCATTGGGCGGCGGTTGGAAATCGTGATTCGCCCTTTCGTTCCTTCGTGCGAATTCATTGAGGGCTCGATGAAAAGAATGCTGGCAAAAACCGGGTTGTATTTACCGCCGCGTTGGGTCTGAGTCGGCGGCTCCGAATCTGGATACGGGGCGCTTTCGCGGGCCAAAGCCGGTCAACGGTGCGCCGGTGTAAGCCTGGAAGACCTTTCAGACGGGCGAACAAATCTCTTAAAAACGCGCTGCAATCAACAACACAACTTCCCGGCGCTTTGCGAAGAGTGGTGGGCCCGACAGGATTTGAACCTGTGACCAAGCGATTATGAGTCGCATCCTGCCGGGTTGCGCCGAGTCGCGTCCGGTCGTCACAAGTTGCGATACCCCTGTTTTCATTGGGTTTCACGCTGGAGGCCCACTACCCCCCACAACCCGACGCAACTACTCAGGACCGGAAAATTGGCCAAGAATTGGCCAAGCATGGGGAGGCGTCAAGCGCCGTTGAGGGTGTTTAGAAGACCGGGTCGCGTTGCAGTACACGACCCAAGACCACTAGTCGGATACGCCGCGATCTGGGGGCGCGCTTTGTGTAGCTCATACACCTATCCGCTTCTGGGGTGTGCTGAGATGGTCGTTCTGAGAGGACATGTATGAGCGCCTCTGAACTGATCGAGCAGGCAAACGCACCGAGTGCCATTGCGAAGGAACGCGAGGCGAAGCGATCGTTTTCCAAAACCCACGCGAATTATTGGAAAGCGCGCTTGGAGCATCGGACGTACACTCGGGACGGCAAGACGTTCGAAGTGCCAGAATGGTCCGTGAGGATTCATTTCGGCGGAAACCGCAAGAGCTTCGACTTGGAGGCCGGAAATAAAGAGGAAGCCGCCGCCAAGGCCCGAGACATTTATCTGTCGCTCGTCGCGAAGGGTTGGTCAGCAACGCTCTCCGATCTCAAACCGAACTCTGAACCGGCAATTCAAATCACCGTCGGGGCTGACGCGACAATTGGCGCATTTCTGGCCGAAGTGGAAAGAACATCAAGTCTGAAGCCTAAGACATTTCGCCGCTACGCCCAATGCCTGCGAAGAGTGGCAGCCCACATTTGCGGAGTCAAAACGGACGAGTCGCGGTATGACTACAAGACCGGCGGCTTGCTTGCCTGGCGGAAGCAAGTTGACGTGATTCCGCTTTCGGCCATCACCCCTGCCGCTGTTGCAGATTGGAAAATTCATTATTTGCGACGAGCGAACAGCGACCCGCGACGAAAGCTCGAAGTGAACCGTTCCTTCAACACTTGGATGCGTAACACGAAAAGCCTTTTTAGTTCCGCGATCATCAACAAACCAAACTTCGGAATCAAAGTTCCCAAGTTCAAAGTGCCAGACGGCCAGCGTGGCGAGCGCGAGGCTTACTGGTTCGAGACGGTGGACTTCGAGAGGATGGGCTCGATGAAATTCCAAGCACCCGCCGGGGTTACCTATGAGGACTTGGTGATCAAAGCGCGGACGGAGTTGCGAGCAGCCAGTCCTGAAGCGTACAAACTCTTTCTTCTGTGCATGTGCGCCGGGTTGCGGCGCGGGGAAGCCGACGTGTGCTTGTGGTCACAATTGAGACCAGATGACTGTTCCATTCGGGTTGAAGCCACCGAGTTCATTGAACCGAAGCATGGTTCGGGTGGTACTGTTTACGTCGATCCTGCCCTAATGAAGGAGCTGCTGAGCTTTCGGACTGACGGCGAGGAGGGTTTTGTGGTGCAATCCCATCGGGAATGGAAGGCAACGACGTACGTGCGTTACCGCTGCGAACCGCACTGGCGTACGTTGTTGGACTGGTTGGAAACAAATGGCATCTCGGCACGAAAAAAGGTTCACGAACTGCGAAAGCTGTTTGGTGATGCCATTGTCAAACGAGAAGGCATTTTCGCGGGGAGCGCGCAATTGCGCCATTCGACAATCCAAATGACGGCGAATCATTACACTGATCCGCGACAACGCGCAGCGCTTCCGGTCGGCCGATTGTTCTCAGACAAGACCTCTCGCCGCAGATTCAAGTCTCGCCGGATGTCGCGCGAGCACGAGGAAAACGGGCATAACAATGGATTTTCCCGAAGCGCAAACACACCCCCCACCCGAGTGAAGAAGTTGACGTTCGGGAATAAGCCAGCACAATGACATGGCGTGGCTGATTGTGGCTGGGCCTGTAGCTCAATGGTT
>DATNDF010000259.1 GCA_035607015.1 Candidatus Angelobacter sp.
GCCTCCACCATCGCGCAGAAGGCAATGGAACAGGGCATGCGTACTCTGCGCCACGATGGCTGGAACAAAGTGAGGATGGGGCGCACCACGATCGAAGAAGTACTCCGCGTCACGCAGACCGAGGAACACATGAAAGGACTGGTGGAAGCCTGACGTGAAGACGCCCCGCTGGCATTCGTGCAACGTCCTTCAGTCCGGCGCCGAGGTCCGGCGGCTCTGGCAGTTTGCGACCGGCAACAGCCAGGTCGCCTTGAACGCGGAACAGCGTCTTGTCCCGCCCGCTCCCCTGCCCGCGCGCGTGATCGTCAAGGATTGGCGTGCCTTGTGGCAAAAAAAACTGAACATCGCCTGGCTGACGGCCGAGCAGGTTTTTTTGCGTGTCATTCACCTTCCGAAGTGCGAACCGGACGAGGTGCGCTCGATGGTCGAATTGCAACTGGAAAAAATCTCGCCACTTCCAGTCAACCAGATCGTCTGGAGTTTTGAACCGGTGCCTCACTCTGCCGGCGAACTGCAGACGGTAATTGTCATTATCGCCGAGCGCAGTGTCGTCGAGGATTTCCTCGGCAGACTGGAGAGCGCCGGTTATCTGGCCGACCGGCTGGAACTGCCTTTTTTGCACCAGTTGATGGCGACACCGATCAATGGCGACGGCGTCTGGATTTACCTCCAGCCTGCCGAGAACAAGACCCTCTGCCTAGCCGCCTGGTGGTACAGCGGCACCTTGCAACAGGTCAACCTGATGAATCTTTCCGCGGGCGGGGACGGCGCGGCCGCGCTCGGCGCCCAACTCAATCAGATCGCCTGGGCTGGTGAAATTGAAGGCTGGTTGACCTCGCCGCCGCGCTGGCGGCTCGTCGCCGATAAAGAGATTGCGGGCGTGTGGAAAACAGCTTTGCAGCAGGATGCGGACGAGGCCGTGGAACTGATGGCCCCGATGGCCGCGCCGGACCTGGCGGCACTGACCGCGCAACGGGCCGCGCGATCGGAAAGCAGGGCGAACCTGCTGCCGGCGGAGTTTTCCGCGCGTTACCAGCAGCAATTCATCGACCGGCTCTGGATGCGGGGTCTCGCCGGATTGGCGCTGGTTTACATCTTCGGCGTGTTGATTTACTTCGGAGCGCTCCAGGTCCTGAAGTATCAGACCGACAAGGTGCGGCAAGATGTGGCGCGATTGAGCGGCGCCTACACGAACGCCCTGCAAATGAAAGAGCGCGTGCGTGTCCTGCAGGAGCAGGTTGACCTCAAGTTCGCCGCGCTCGACTGCTGGAAAATTGCCTCGGAACTGCTGCCTCCGGAGCTGACTCTCAGCTCTTTCACCTTTTCCAAGGGCGAGAGGATCTCCTTGCGCGGCACTGCGTCTGCCGACGACCAGTCCAAGATCCCCGAATACAACAGCGCGATGAGCAAGGCAACCCTGGGCGGCGCGCCCTTGTTCACCCGTGTCAATCCGCCCAGCATCACCGTCAACGGAAACAACACGGCCACCTGGGGATTCGATTGTACGCTGCAACCCGGCCGGAACGAATGACCTCGCTGCTCGACAGATTGAATCTCAAGCCCCAGGAGCAGCGCCTGGTCGTCATGGCGTCGGCGGTGTTGTTTCTTGTCCTGCAATTCTGGCTGGTCTGGCCGCACTTCAAGGAATGGGGCCAAACCAAGGCCGCTTTGAAGAACTCCAAGGATACCCTCGCCCGGTATGCGACGGTGCTGGGGCAAACCAATGAGTATCGGGCCAGACTGGACAAACTCGAAAGCAGTCAGGGAGCCGGCCTGTTGACGCAGGACCAGATCGGCACCCTGTTGATCCAGCGCATTGGCGCACAGGCGCGCGACAGCAAGGTCAATTACAGCCGCATCAATGTCATGCCTCGAAGCAGCGCCTCCAATACCAACGAATTCTTCGAGGAACAGACCCTCGACCTCGGTGTTAATCCGACTGGTGACAAAGAATTGGTCGCTTTTTTGGTGGCCATCGGGAACAGCGATTTAATGGTCCGGGTCAGGGAATTGAATCTTAATCCTGACCCGGGCGGATTCAAACTGATGGGTTCCATGAAACTGGTTGCCAGTTTTCAGAGGCAGAAGTCGGTCGGTCCGGCGCCGGTCAGGCCAGTTGCCGCCGGGTCCGCCGCGCTCAGTTCAAACAAACGTTGAAGCGAATCAATATCAACTCACCCACCATCGTGAAGACAGCCCACGCTCTCGCGCTCCTTTTACTCCTGGTCGTTCAAACGCGGGCGCAGGCCCCGGCCGCTGCCGCGCCAGTCACCAATCCTCCGGCTGCTGCGGCCGCGGCGCCCGTTGCCGTGGCGCCAGCCAACCCCGTTGCCACCGACACGAATCTTGATGCCCGGCGCAAGGCTTTGTTGCAAAGCATCACCAACCGCGCCCCGCGCGTGAACGCCACCGTACCGGCTTTTCCATCACTGCCCGGACCTCCAGCAGCCGCGACGGCAGCACCGGCCCCGAGAGTCAACCCGCCCGCCAACGTGGCCGGGCAGACTGCACAGCAGACACCGGGAAACCCGGGAGCCGTGCCGTCCCCATTGCCAACGACGGCGGGCGTGGATCAGACCGACCGTGGGGAATTCTCGCTGAAGTTCTACAACGCGCCGGTCGATCAAATTTTCGAGAAGTATTCCGAAATTTCCGGGCGGACGGTGCTGCGGCCCGCGGCGTTACCTGCTGCGGCGGTAACCATCATCACGGCCACGCCGTTGACGCGCACGGAGGCCGTGCAGGCTCTTGATGGCGCGCTTTCGTTGAACGGTGTCACCATGATCCCGCAAGGCGAGAAATTCGTGAAAGCGGTCCAATCAGCCGAGGCCGCACAACAAGGAGCGGCGATCACGAAACTGAAAGACGGGCAATTTCCGGACGCCGAACAGTTCGTTACGCACGTGGTGCGCTTGAAGGCCCTCAAGGCGGGTGATGTGACTCAACTCCTGCAGCAGTTCACGAAAAACGCGGCCGGGGGCGTGGTTACCATAGACCCCAACAGCCAGATCCTCGTATTGAGGGATTATGCGTCCAACATTCGTCGAATGCTCGAGTTGATCGATCAGGTGGATGTCCCGGTCGAGTCCGACTACAAACTGGAAGTCATCCCGATCAGGTACGGCAAGGTCACCGACCTCTTCGATACGATGAATTCCCTGATTTCGGGCTCGGGTGGAGGTGGAAATGGAACGGCGGGCGCTCGCAACAGTAGTACCACGCAACGTCGCGCGGGACAATTGGGGGCCGGAGGTGCGACGAGCCCGTTCGGAACGGGAACCACGGGCAGATATGGCACTTCCCGCACCTCGGGCCTTTACGGCCAGCCGCAGGCGAACCAGCCGTTTCAACCTGTCGGCGGAGCGCCGGGCACTACGCCCGGCAATGCCAGTTTCCAGCAACGGCTGAATCAAATCGTCAACCGTGCTGCGGGCGCGTCGGAGCTGCAATTGCTGACGGACGCGCGTATCGTTCCGGACGAACGCTCCAATTCGCTCATCGTCTTCGCCAACAAGGAAGACATGAAGATGATCACCAACATCGTTTCCAAGGTGGACGTGTTGCTGGCGCAGGTGCTGATCGAAGGTGTCGTCTTGTCCGTCTCGCTGAACGACCAGCAAAACCTTGGTGTCAGCTGGCTCCAAAAGCCGGTCAGCTTCGGCAATAATTCCGTGGGTACCGGTGGGATCAACAACGGCCCCGGGTTTCTCACCAACATAACCGACATTGCCAGCTCACTCCCTTCCGGCTTCAGCTATTTCGGCAAACTGGGCCGGAATTTTGATGTTTCATTGTCGGCACTGGCCAGCGACAGCCGCACTCGCATCCTCCAGCGCCCGCGCATCCAGACATCCCATGCGACACCGGCAACCTTCTTTACCGGCTCAACCGTTCCGTTTGTCAGCGCAGTCGCCAATTACGCATATATCGGTTCGGGAACTCAATCCTCCACGATTGAACAGGTCCAGGTTGGCGTGACGCTGAACGTAACCCCATTCATCACACCGGACGGCCTCGTGGTCATGGACATCGACCAGGACATCAGTTCCATCGACAAGACAGTGACCATTGATGGTAATCCCGTACCTCAGACGGCCACCCGTCACGCCAGCGCCACACTGTCCGTACGCGACGGTGAAACGATCATGCTGGGCGGTTACATCGAGGACAACCGGTTAACCTCCAAGTCCGGTGTGCCGATCCTCAAGGATATCCCCGGCCTCGGCGCCTTGTTCCGCAGCAAGAACCACAATAACGACAGAAACGAGCTGCTCCTGCTCATGCATGTCAGCATCTTGAAAAATCCGGCCGACGCCAGTGCCCAGGTTGAGGCGGAGAAGGGCAAACTGCCCGGCATTTCCGACGCCGACAAGGAATTCAAAAAGACCGAGGAACAGAGCCTGAAAAAGGCGGGCCTGCCGCAAAGCAAACCTGACGTGCCGGCGAATAATCCCTGAACCCACCGGGCTGCTCACGCGGAAAATCCCACAGTCTGCTCTTGAGCAGACTGTTCGGGCCTGCGCTTCGCCAATTCTCCTTTGTGTGCTGCGTGGTCTTGGAACGAGGTAACGGACCGGGTTCGACGCGTCGTTTGGTGGATGACCCGCAAACAGAGGAAATCGAACCCGGACCGGATTGCTCTCTGAAAGCTCGTCCCTCTTGTGTTTTTTGCGAGCTCTGCTCCCGACGCGTGTTACTTGCCCGGGTGCCCCGGCAGTTGTGGCGAAGGAGCAGATGGGTTCTCCCCCTGGCCGGGAAGCGGCGGCAACGGCGGGAACGGGATGCCTTGCTGCTCGGCCTGTCTCTTCTGCACTTCCATCAGGACTCGCTGCACAGCCGGGTCAACCGGATTTTCCGTGACCTGTGTTTGCGTTTGGACCGGAGGTGTCCGTACGTTCCGTGCCGGTATCGTTCGAGACGTTGATGCCGGTTGAAATCCGTTCCTGGCCGCGACGTAAGGATTCACATTTGCCTGAGCAGCGGCAGTCTTGATGGCCGGCGGTGGCGTACCCGGCGCGGGAACGATTCCATGGGGATTGATTGGGACTCCGGGGACCGGTATCGCCGCGGGCGTCGGCAGGCCATTCTCTTTGAAATTGAGTTCCACGGGGGTTCCCGCGTTAAGGATTTTGACCGTGCTTTCCTTCTCGTTGATTTCCAGAACCTCGATGTCCCCCTGCTTTTCGTGCTCAGGAATGCTGAGATACTGCGGGTTTGGGTTTTTGCCGGGACCGGTCTGCGCGGGAATGACCATCCACGCCTTCAGCCCGGCAAAGTCCCTCGTGATGCCGCTCAATTTTATGTTGACCGGCGCGGGGGGTTGATTCGTTTGGACCGTGCTGATTTTTGGGGCGGGTTTGAGCCCGAACGCATTCCGGTCAATGATGACCTGGTAACGTTGATCCGGGGTCTCGGCCACATCCGCTCGAACCACGGCGCCCAATAGAAAGCCGCCCATCACCACCGCCAAAGGTCTGTCAACCCAGTTCATGCGTATAACATATTCCATGCTCCCATCAAACACCACTCGCGAATTTTCGTTGCGGCATTTGACGAGGGGAAATCACCTGTCAATACGCCGCCTGCACGCCTTTGACCGAGTGTTTTTTCATCCAGGGCATCAGTGATCGCAGCCGCGCGCCCACCTTTTCGATGGAGTGCCGTTCTCCTTTTTTGAGCAGCGCATTGTAACGCTTGTAACCTGTTTGATACTCCTTCACCCAACCTTTGGCGAACTTGCCGGATCGGATGTCCTTCAGCGCCGCCTTCATCCGCTTCTTCACGCTCGCATCGACGATTTTCGGGCCGACCGAGACATCGCCCCATTTGGCGGTCTCGGAAATCGAGAACCTCATACCGCTGATGCCCGCCTCGTTCATCAAATCGACAATCAGTTTCAATTCGTGCAGGCATTCGAAGTAGGCCATCTCCGGCTGGTAACCCGCCTCCACCAGCGTTTCGTAACCCGCCAGAATCAACGCGCTGGCGCCGCCGCAGAGAACCGTCTGCTCGCCGAACAAATCCGTTTCAGTCTCCTCCTTGAACGTTGTTTCAATCACGCCGGCACGCGTGCCGCCGATGCCTTTCGCCCACGCGAGCGCCACCTTTTTCGCCTGCCGGCTTGGATTCTGATACACCGCGATGAGCGAGGGCACGCCCTTGCCCTCGAGATACTGGCGCCGGACAATGTGACCCGGTCCTTTGGGCGCGACGAGTATGACATCCACGTTTTTCGGCGGAACAACTGTTTTGAAATGAATCGAAAACCCGTGCGAAAAAAGCAGCGTCTTTCCCGCGCTCAAGTTCGGCGCGATGTCTTTTTTGTACGCGGCCGACTGCTTCGTGTCGGGCAGCGCGACAAAAATCACGTCCGCGCGCCTTACCGCCTCGGCGGTTGGGAATACTTCAAAACCCTTTTCCTTCGCGACAGGAATGGATTTGCTTCCGTCATAAAGACCCACAATGACATTCATCCCGCTGTCTTTGAGGTTCAGCGCATGAGCGTGGCCTTGTGAGCCGAAGCCAAGGACCGCGAGCGTCCTGCCTTTCAGTTTGCTCAGGTCGGCGTCTTTGTCGGTGTAAACTTTTGCGGGCATTGTTTCGATCAGTGTTGAGGGTTGAGGTGAAACTGGAATCACTTCCGCGGCATGGCCACTTTGCCGGTGCGGGTCAAATCGAGGATGCCAAAGGTCTTCATCAGGTCGATGAACTTCCCGACCTTGTCTTCGCTGCCGGTGATCTCAATGGTCACGGTCTTGGGCTGCACGTCCACGATCTTCGCGCGAAAAATGTCCGTGATCTGCATGACCTCCGCGCGTGATTTGGCGTCCACGGACACCTTGGCCAGCACCAATTCGCGGTCCACATACTCACCCTCGCGAAAATCAATGACCTTGAGCACGTCCACAAGCTTGTTGAGCTGCTTCACGATCTGCTCCAGCGTCGCGTCGTCGCCGCGCGTGACGATTGTCATGCGTGAGGTGTTGGGATCCTGCGTTGGCGCGACGTTCAACGTGTCAATGTTGTAACCGCGGCCGCTGAACAACCCGGCGATGCGCGTGAGCACGCCGAATTTATTCTCCACCAGCACGGATATCGTGTGTCGCATAGATTCTCTCGCTCTGCTCGCAAGCCGGGGCGGACGCCTGTAAAATCAAAAACCCGCGTCCCAAACTGGAACTGCGGGCGACCTGCGAGCGTGCAACCAGGGCCTCAGGCCGCGTCAGTCAACGACGACTACGCTGGCAACCTGAACGGCGCTGATCAGTAAATTCATCGGCGCGCAAGGTAACAACCGGTCTGTTCAGGGTCAACAGGTTTTTCCCTCAGGTAAAAAAGGGATTGTTCGCCTTCTCCTGTCCAACCGTCGTCAGTGGTCCGTGGCCCGGACAGATCAGCGTGTCCGGCGGAAGCGTGAGAATCTGGTCCCGCACCTTCTGTTTCGCGAGAGAACCGAACTGTTTCGCCCCGCCCATCGACCCCGCAAAGATCGCGTCACCGACCACCGCCACGTGCGGCGCGTCTTCGGGCCAGGTCCCGATGACATAGGTGACGCCATCCTCCGCGTGGCCCGGCGTGTCACGGTTCGTGATCCGCAAACTCCCGAGCTGGATGAAGTCGTTGGCGCGGTTCCGATGCTGCGGCGGCGCGCTTTTCGCGCTGGTGTGCAGCCGGATCTTGGGAAACTTCGTCTGCACGGCGCTCATCCCTGCAATGTGATCCGCGTGGGTATGAGTAATGAACAAATGCCGGAGCTGCAGCTGGTTTTCTTCGACCAGGTTGAACACCTTCTCAGGATCGAAACCGGTGTCGAACAACGCGGCCTCGCGCGTCGCCTCATCCCATACGAGGTAACAGTGGACGGCCATGCCGCTGTCTTCGGTGGTGATCCACCGCAACTCCCGCCAGACACTCAAATCCGGTGGCTTCGGCAGCCAGCCGTTCGCAACCCGCTCGAGCTTGTCCGGGTGCAGATCAATCAGCGGCGCGAGAGTCTTGAAGTTCGAGCGCTTCGAAATCTTGCCGCTGTCCTCCAACGCAAGCAGTTCTTCGATGGTCAGTCCCGCGGCCTTCGCGGCGGCCTCTTCCGACACGTTGGTCATCTGCCGCGACTTCCGGACGATGTCACCCAAATGATCTTCCAGATTCATGGAACAGATGTTTAACGACTGGCCAGCGAAGGCGCAATCCGGTAGTGGTACAGTTTGAACTTTTTTAAGACCGAAGCAGATCGACCAAGAGACCGGCAATTCCGCAAACTAGGATTCCAGCTCCGCACCATCTCCAGATTTTTATATTTCGCTCGATCTTTTCCGGCGTGAGTTTTTCGCTTTTGAAGAAAAAGGTTGGGCGCACAATCGCTATGAGTCCAAAGATTATGAACCATACGAAAATAAGCTTGTTAGTCATTGTTGGTTTATGAATTTAAGAGATTCACGATTTTTTCCAAGCTCCAAACGTGATCGGAAACACCAGCCGGCATCGCCGGTGTGATTCGCAAGCTCTGGTGAATGCGTGCGAAATTGTAGTGCATGAAGTGAAGCGCAATCGCGGCCTCGTGGTTCTCGACCTTCTTGGAAAAGGCATTTGTAAGCCGTGTGAATCGGCGCATTTGCATCCGCATCGTGAGATTGTTTCGCTCAGTGTAGCTCGTTGAGACGTGGCGAACATCGGGAGCGCCACTAACAACCGCCTTGCGCGCCCCCATGCACTGAGCCGGGCTGTAACGCACTTCACTACCTTCTGGCGCTCCGCCATAAATTTTGATCAATTGCGCGAAGTCGATGTCTGAACCAAACGCATCCTCTACCGCTTCGACGTAGGCTCGGTGGCCGTCCGTTGTCAGTTGCACTCTTGAAGCCAACCGGCCTTTGAGATCGTGCATGAAATGGTAAGCGGCATAGGCGTCCCGCGTTCCGACGTACCAGCAGGGAACCAACTTCGTTTCCGCGTCCAAAGCCGTCCATGTCCAAACGTCGCCCCAACCTTTATCCGTTGAACAAACCTAAGCAAAGCCCGGCGCGATCCGCGCCCAGACTCCTAGCCGCCTTGTAATCCAGATCATCGAAGTTCCCAGACATGACAAAGCCCGCAGCAAACATTGCAGTAACGATGTAAACCTCGAATGGAAGCAACACCAAACGCCAGCGGCCTTCTCGGGAGTCGGGCAATATGTTTTTCATGGCGATTTCCTCAGACTCAACATTGGAAATCTAACTCTGCTGGAAGCAAGCTGCCAGCGGAGCAGTGCGCCTACTCTGGCGGAAACAAATACACCAGCGGCCGCCACGCGCGCAGACGCCAGTAAAATTCATTGTGCTGGCTCGTTTGCGCCTCCTTCCACTTGTCGCGACGGAGGCCCGCGCGTTCCAGTTCCGGTTCCGGCAACGGCTTCAAGTCAGTGTAGTGCAGCAAATCAACCTCGTCCTTCCAACCCATGCGCCGCAACTCACGCGCGACCGCATCGGTGTTTCGCCTCCCGTCATCACCGCCCGAAAAATCGCACACGCCGCTGTCGAGATAAATGCGTGTCGGTTTCGCCTTGCCGCGATACGAACCCAACACGTTCGCGAGAAAATTCGTTCGTTCGATCTGGAACGAACCCGACAGGCTGGCCGCCTTGCCAAAAACCTCCGGGTGCTCCCATGCCAGCGCCAGACTGCAAATGCCGCCCATGGACGAACCGAGGACGCCGGTGCTCTCCGGACCGGCCAGCGTGCGATACTCGCGGTCGATCTTCGGCTTCAGTTCCCCAATGAGGAACCGCGTGTATTTCTCATAGCGCGAATTATCGGCTGGCGCGGGCGGCAGCCGTTTCATGTCCTTCAGCTCGGATTCCGTGTAGCGACAGGCCGGACCGCGGTAATCCAGATACCTCTCCGCGCTGCAATCCACGGCCACCATGATGATCTCCCGCATCCTCCCGGCGGCGCAAAGCCCCGTGACCGTCCTGTCCAGTTCCCAATTCCCCCAGCCAAAGGCCACGTTGGTCCCCACGGTCGTGAAGGCATTTTGTCCGTCGTGAAGATAAAGAACCGGAAAACGCCGCGACGGGTCGCGCTCATAAGAAGGCGGCAGATAAATCCGCACCGTCCGATTCGTGCCAAAGCTTTGGGAGAACACCGGTCCTTCAAAGACCACCGGTCCTTGTGCGATACCCTGCATGTTCAAGGTCAAAGTCAGCAAAATCGCCGGAACGGTCAATTGCATATCGGAAAACGCCGTGAATGCTACCGCAACCCGGCAGTGTTCCAAGCCGGAACTGGATTGTTCTTTCCTTCGCCGATGCTACGTTGAGGCCGTGAACAGTCTCTTGCTTGCGGTTCTTGGCGCGCTCGCATCCACCAACCCGCCGGTGGCCTCCAACAATTTCGTCGTCCAAACAACCGGCGTTTCGACCAACGTCCCGGACCCGAACGACCCCGCTGAGAAGGAATACCAGAAACTTTTGGAGCAGGACGACGCCGCGCAGGAGGAGGTGGACAAATGGATTCACGACGACGCGGCCTTCCGTGAACAGGGCGCCGGCCTCGCCGAGGCCAGGTTGCGCGCGCGGGTCGAGGCGCGGCTCAAACCCGTGCGCGAGGCGTACGAGGATTTTCTGCGACGGCATCCCGCCCACGCGCGCGCTCACCTCGCGTACGGCAGCTTTCTGCATGACATCCATGACGAAGAAGCCGGGGTGGAACATTGGGAAAAGGCCCGCGAACTCGAACCAAAAAATCCCGCGGCGTGGAACAACCTGGCAAATCACTACGGCCATCGTGGTCCGGTGAAAAAGGCCTTCGAGTATTATGCCCGGGCGATTGAACTGAATCCGGCGGAGCCGGTTTACTACCAGAACTTCGCCACCACCGTTTTCCTTTTCCGCAAGGACGCGATGGAGTTTTACAAGATCGACGAGCAACAGGTTTTCAGCAAATCGCTCGAACTCTACCGGCAGGCGTTGAAGCTCGATCCGGAAAACTTTCTGCTCGCCACCGATCTCGCCAAGACCTACTACGGCATCAAACCGGTCCGAACCGCCGAGGCGATCGCCGCCTGGGAATACGCCTTGAAGGTCGCCCCCAACGACACGGACCGCGAGGGGGTCTATATCCATCTGGCGCGTTTCAAACTTAACGCCGGACGTTTCGACGAAGCCCGCAAGACACTCAACGCCGTAACCAATGAGATTTACACGGAGTTGAAAAAGCATCTCCTCAAAAACCTCGAACTGCAGGAACACGAAGCGAAGGGAACGAATGCGCCGCCCGTCAAGGACGCGAAATGAAGATGCGCGTTGTATGCGGCGGGACGCGACGGGAATGCCCGATCACCAGACTCCGTTTTTGGCCTCTGCATTGAACCAGGCGTCGTTCGGACCCTGGGGGTTCGGCGTGGCCGGCCAGATGTTTTTGCCGGCCAGTTCCGGTGAAAACCACTTCGACATCCTGACCGTGTAGGCGCTGCCCGAGAGTGAACCCAGCGGCGCGATACCGCCCACGTTGTCCATCTGGTCGCGGGGCCGCCGGTTGCCGGCGTGCCTTTGAGAGATTCCCTCGTGCGGCTGATTGCCCACATCATTGAACAGATACTGGTTCTCGCTCTCCGGGCCCTCCCAAAGGAGAATTCCTGTCGCGCGCAACGCGCTCAGTTTGAATTTGGATGTTTTCAGGGATACCGGCGGAGTCGCGTAAGCAATGATCGCCCCGTTCCAGACGTAACTGGTGATTTTGATCTGGCGCCGCTTGAAATCCGCCCCTCCCTTCGTCGAGCCCCGCTCAGCCAGGTCCTTGGGACAGGTCAACACTTTGACGTCCTGGACGTAGGGCGCCAGTTGACCGCGCTTGAAGGACTCCACCTGATTCGAAAGCGTTATTGGATCGCTCTTGCCGCCCCCGTCCACGATTTTCATGTCATGCGCCCAGTTGTCGCGATCCGGCGGAAAACCCCAGCTCGGATACGGCAAAAAATCCTCGTTGTCGCTCGCAAACATGTGCGCCGAAAGCATGATCTGCCGGATGTTGTTGAGATCATTGATCAGCAGGGCCTGGTCCTTGCCTTTGCTCAAAGCCGGCAGCAGCAGCCCGGCAAGAATGGCGATGATCGCGATGACCACCAGCAGCTCGATGAGC
>DATNDF010000260.1 GCA_035607015.1 Candidatus Angelobacter sp.
TCAACGTGATGGTGCGCGAACTTTCCCTCGGCGAACGGATGAAGATGGAACTGATCGCCTCGCTGCTTCACCAGCCCAGGGTCCTATTCCTGGACGAGCCGACCATCGGGCTGGACGTCGTCTCGCAAAAGACCGTCCGAGAATTTCTTTGCGAATACAACGCCACGCACAAGACGACCATCCTGCTCACCAGCCATTACATGGCGGACATCCAGGAGCTTTGCAAACGCGTCATCATCATCGACAAAGGCGTCATCTCCTTCGATGGGCTCCTCAGTGAAGTGGTGGACAAATTCGCCGACTTCAAACTCATCACGATCCAGTGTGGCGGAGCCAATCAATGTCCGCGGGAAGACTTGAAACGGTTTGGTGAAGTCGTCGAGCACAGCGAAGCAGCGATCAAACTGAAGGTGAAGCGCGACCGCGTGATTTCCGTTTGCAAAGCGCTCCTGGACGGGCTGCCCGTCACCGACATTGACATTCAAGAAGTGCCGATCGAAGACATCATCCGACAAATCTTTGCACGGTGACTTAGCCAATGATTTTGCCGACAAATCGCGCCATGCGAGCCGTGGCAACCTCGATTTGGTCCAGCGCGGTCGCGAAGCAACAACGCAGATATCCCTCGCCGCCGGGTCCGAACGCACTGCCGGGGACACACGCCACCTTTTCCCGTTCGAGCAATTTCACCGCGAATTCTTTGGAGCGAAGGCCGGTTCTCTTGATGGAGGGGAAGGCATAGAACGAGGCGCGCGGCAGGTGGCAGCTCAACCCCATTTCATTAAAGGCGTCCACGATGAAATTGCGGCGCGCGCGATATTGCTCGCGCATTTCTGCGGTGTCTTCCTCCCCATGTTGGATCGCTTCGAGCGCCGCTTCCTGGCTGATGACGCTGGCGCAAAGCATGGAATACTGGTGAATGCGCATCATCGCTTCGATCAGTTCCGACGGGCCGCAGGCGTAACCGATGCGAAATCCGGTCATCGCGTACGCCTTGGAAAAACCGTGGAGAAAGATGGTCCGCTCACGCATTCCCGGCAGAGATGCGATGCTGACGTGCGCCCCTTCAAACGTCAGCTCCGAGTAAATCTCGTCGGTGATAACAAGCAAGTTGTGGCGCAGGACGGCCTCGGCGATTTTGAGCAATCCGGCGCGGGTCATGGTGCCGCCGGTCGGGTTGGTTGGAAAGTTCAGGACCAGCACCTTGCTCCGCGGAGTGACGGCGTTTTCGATGGCTTCCGCGGTGAGTGAAAACCCCTGGTCCGACGCGCACGAAACGGGGACGGCCACACCGTGAGCCAGGGTGATGCCCGGCGAGTAACTCACGTAGCACGGTTCGTGATACAGAGCTTCATCGCCGGGATTCAGCACTGCCCGTAACGCGATGTCCAGCGCTTCACTGACACCGACCGTGACAAGGATCTGATTCTTTGGGTCGTAAGTGACGCCGAACTTCTTCTCGACGGAGCCGCTGATGGCCTCGCGGAGTTTCAAAAGCCCGAGGTTGGATGTATAGCTGGTCTTCCCGCTCTCCAGCGCGTAAATGGCGGCCTCGCGAATGTGCCACGGCGTGACAAAGTCCGGCTCGCCCACGCCAAGCGAAATCACATCCGGCATCGCCTGCACAATGTCGAAAAACTCGCGGATGCCCGACCGCGGGATCCCCTGCACGTGTCTGGCGATAAAGTCCTGCGACTGGAAAGGAGGAGCCATCTTGTGGATGCCGATGCTTATCGTTGCTAATGAGTAGAAAGACAACCGTCATGATTTCGCAATCGCAAAATCCACGACAGCGGCGCGGGTCAGGCGGCGGCCTTGTCTTGCTTCCGGCGGACAACGGGTTTCGTTTCGCCGAGCACCGCGGGGCGCGTGATGGTCACCGCCACGACGTCGTCGGTGCCGGGGATGTCGTACATGACGTCGAGCATCAACCGTTCGATGAGTGCGCGCAGCGCACGGGCCCCGGTGCCCTTTTTGATCGCCTGCACGGCCAATTCGCGCAAGGCGTCCGCGGAAAACTCCAGTTCTACCCCTTCCATTGCCATGAGCTTGGCAAATTGCTTTGTCAGCGCGTTTTTGGTTTCCGTCAGAACTGAGACCAACTGTTCCTCGGTCAACTCGTCGAGGACCGTAACCATCGGCAGGCGCCCGATGAATTCCGGGATGAATCCATAGGCCAGCAAGTCCTCCGGCTCGACAAACTGTAGAATCTCGCGGCGATCCACCGAGGCTGTTCGGTGCGCTTGATTCACGGCTCCGAACCCCATGACCCGATGGCCCAGCCTCCGTTGAATGATCTTCTCCAGGCCGACGAATGCGCCGCCGCACACGAAAAGGATGTTGGTTGTGTCAACGCGAATATATTCCTGCTGCGGGTGTTTGCGGCCTCCTTGAGGCGGAACATTGCAGACGGTGCCTTCCAAAATTTTCAGCAACGCCTGCTGAACACCTTCGCCCGAAACGTCACGGGTGATGGAAACATTCTCGGTCTTGCGCGCGATCTTGTCGATTTCGTCGATGTAAACGATTCCCGTTTGTGCCCGTTTCACGTCATAGTCCGCATTCTGGAGCAGGCGCAGGATGATGTTCTCAACGTCCTCGCCGACGTAGCCTGCTTCGGTCAATGTCGTCGCGTCGGCAATCGCGAATGGCACCTCCAGAATCCTCGCCAGCGTGCGGGCGAGCAGGGTCTTTCCGGAACCCGTCGGCCCGATCAGCAGGATGTTGCTTTTTTCAATTTCCACTCCGCCATGGCAGTCCCTGTCGTCATCCGTCCTCGCCGTGTGTTCGGTTTGAATCCGTTTGTAATGGTTATGCACGGCCACGGCCAGCGTCTTCTTGGCGTGCTCCTGCCCGATGCAATGAAGATCCAGCCGCCGCCGGATTTCCACCGGCTTTGGCACGTTAAACTTCAGCGTTTGCTTCCGGCCTTCGGCGCGAAGTTCCTTGTCGAGCACATTCTTGCAAACGATTATGCAACTGTCGCAAATGTAAACGCCCGGTCCCTGGATGAGCTTTTTGACTTCTGCATGTGATTTTCCGCAGAAGCTGCAGAGCGTCAATTGAGTTGGACGTGCCATTCCACTTCCTGTTGGTGATCGATGGATCGCGGTTGAATCGGGCGAATGGAGAATCGGGTTTCCAAAACAGTCATGCTTTGACGTTCTCCTGTTTGGAAGCTTCCTTGTTTTCGTTCAAACCGGGGATTTCCTTGCGAGATTTCACCACTTCGTCCACGAGTCCGTAGGCTTTTGCATCGTCGGCAGACATGAACCGGTCTCGGTCCGTGTCCTTACCAACCGTCTCCGTGGCCTTGCCGCAGTGCTTGGCCAGGATCTCGTTGATCCGGTCTTTCAGGCGGAGTATTTCCTGTGCCTGAATGCTGATGTCCGTGGCCTGGCCCTGCACACCGCCCCACGGTTGATGAATCATGATGCGCGCGTTCGGCAGCGCATAACGCTTCCCCTTGGTCCCCGCGGAAAGCAGCACGGCGCCCATGCTGGCCGCCTGGCCAATGCAGTAGGTGTTCACGTCGCAGGTGAGGAACTGCATGGTGTCATATATCGCCAGCCCGGCGGTGACGCTGCCTCCGGGAGAGTTGATGTAGAGGTGAATGTCCTTTTTTGGATCGGTCATCTGAAGAAAAAGCAGCTGCGCGATGATGACATTGGAAACGGTATCGTCCACCGGTGTGCCGAGGAAAACGATACGGTCCACGAGCAGACGCGAATAAATATCGTAGCCGCGCTCGCCTCGACCGGTCTGCTCGACGACCATCGGGACCAGAAAATTGTTCATAGGTTGAATCAAACCGAGGCGCAACGTAATGGAGGCCTACCATAGCGTCAAGCGTGGTCCGGTCACAAAGCAGGCACCGGCCGCGCTAAGACCTTTTCCCGCCGTCCCGTCTGAGACTTTCCAGCGCGGCAAGCGCCGCCTGGCTTTCCGCCTCCTTTTTGCTTTTGCCCGTCCCGCGGCCCAGTTCAACGCCCCGATGATATACGGCGCTTTCAAAAACGCGGTCGTGGTCCGGACCGGCGACCGACTCAAGCTGATATTGCGGCGCCTCCGTCGAGTTGGCCTGCAACATTTCCTGCAACTCACCCTTGGGATTGTCGAGGTTTGGAATCACTTCCAGTTCACCAAACTCCTCGCGAAACTGACGAAGCACAAAATCTCTCGCGGCGTCAAAACCGGCGTCGAGAAAAATCGCGCCCAGCAGCGCTTCGAACGCATCAGCCAACGCCGAGGGACGCTCGCGTCCGCCGCTGCCTTCCTCGCCGCGGCTGAGGATCAGGTGTTCACCCAGGCCCAACCTGCGCCCTCGGCCGGCCAGCATGCGGCGGTTGACCATCTGAGCCCTCGCCTTGGTCAACGGCCCCTCGCCCAAAGAGGGAAATTTTTCATAAAGCTCGCCGGTAAGGACAAGCTGCAACACTGCGTCGCCGAGGAATTCCAGGCGCTGGTTGTGTTGCACGGCGGTGCCTTGCTCATGCGCGACCGACGGATGCGTCAATGCGAGGCGCAGCAGGCTTTCATCACGGAACGAGTAACCGAGGCCGGTTTGAAGGGTGTTCAGATCAGACACAACCGTAACGTCGAGTTGTCAGTGTTGTGAACGGGTTAAGCGAATTGCGTTTCGGCGTATCCATGCAACTTCCCTTCGCGTTTGAGCGTAAAGGCGTGCTTCGTAATGACGGAGGCGGTCAGGTTGCCGGGAAGGTGCGGATGGTCGTAATTCATTGTTGCTCGGGAAACCTCGGAAAGCCGTCCATGGCAGTTCACTCTTTCATTATTACCGCCGACGATCAGGCGGGACAAACTAAACTCAAAAGTCTTCGCGTGCGTAAACGGCGAATTGCCTTGGACTGCCTCCGCCGGCACTCGACAGGTCTTGACGGGTGTCTGACCTGCCAGAACCAGGGAAACGGCACATCGAGAAGCTGCAAGGCAACAGACAGTCAAGGCGGCGAAAAAGGCCATCCACCCCGTGATACCCGCGCAAACCAGCGTGCGTCGCCGCCGGATTCCGACGAGAACATCGCTCGTGCCCCGGTTGCTGACGGTCGAACATTCTGGATGTGATGATGACTGCATTCAAGGTGCCGTTTGCGGGGTGGCCGCCGCATCCATCGTTTCTGTCGAAGCTGCCCCGGTGATTTCGCCAGTGGCGGGCGCTACGAGCTGCGCCTCGCCGGTTGGTGGATTCAAACCATGTTCGAGCAGGTGCCCCACGTCACGCTGCACTTCCTCCAGTTGATCGAGTCGAAGGCCCGGGTCGGTTATGGTGAACACGTCGCCCGTCCTCGGCTGCTCGTAAATGAAGACGCGACGGCCGTCACGTTGCACCTGTTCCTTCACTTTCAGGATTCGTTTGCGCTCGAGCATCACGGCGAGAATGAAACAGGCCGCGCCGTGCCGCGGATCGTTTTGTTCGACCAGTTTGCGCAGCAGCGATTCGGCGTTTTCCTTTTGAATCGGCTCGGGCCGCACCGACGGGACCTCGAACGCACCCTGCCAGTGCGAGACAAAACCCTTGCGACTGGTCGCCCCCTGGCTGAATTGCGCCGCCCAGCACACTTCACAAACATCGAGTCGTTCGTAGCCGGCCTTTTCGTCGAAGAGCAGAGTGTGATACGGCTGTTTGTCGGCGAACAATCGGCCGCACGAGCGGCAGGCGTGTGCGCGGGATTGGATGTTCCATTCAATCATGAAAATGCTGTCAACACTATCAACGGGTCTGACGCTGAACCATTATCATCGCGTTGGCCGCGACTGCAATCTCATTTCCTGGCTCGAGGCCGGGAGAACACCTGCAAACCCGGGCGCAAGAACGGGGAGACCGCGGCAGAATGGGCGGGTGAATTGGAGCGAGCGAAGGGATTCGAACCCTCGACACTCACGTTGGCAACGTGATGCTCTACCAGGCTGAGCTACGCTCGCTTCCGTGTAAGCCGCGCAAAATTAAGCCAACCCATCCCGATTGCAAGTTCTCTTTTCCCGCGGGCTATTCGAAATCGTAGACGACAACCTTTTTGCGGTTCGGCTTGAACACCTTTTCCACGAATTCGATGTGCAAGGGATGGACCTGATAGTCGTCCTGTGCCTTCTTGTCCGCAAAGACCACATTCAGCGCGACCTGATACGATTGATCCACCACCGGCCGGTGGCTCGGTGCCATCCTGCCCACGTGGAAGTGAACGATGCCGGGGATCGGCGCGAGATACTTTTTGGCGCCGGCGACCAGGTCATCTCCCGCCTTCGGATTGGCGGGATCGGTCCAGAAAATCACGACGTGTGAAAACATGGACGGAGCGTAAGACGGAGAACGCAAACGAAGGAAGGAAAAACTTGAGGCTTTGCGCTTGTCAGCCGCTGGATTTTCGCGTCTAAACAGCCGATGCCTGACTGGATCGCCGTCGTCATTCTGGGAACCATCGAAGGAATCACCGAATTCATCCCCATTTCCTCCACCGGCCATCTGATGATCGGCGAGAAGTGTCTGATCGCGGCGAAATGGCTGTCTGGTCACCCGAGTGACCTGTTCAACATCGTCATCCAGTGCGGCGCGGTGATCGCCGTGCTGCCGCTTTTTTCGTTACGCTGCCAGCAGTTGATGTTCCGGTGGCGCGAGTCTGAGACACGCGATTACCTCTTCAAACTGATCCTCGCCTTCGCTCTTACGGGCCTGGGAGGATTAATCCTGGAGAAAAAGGGGTTCAAGCTGGAGGAGAACCCCAGACCGATCGCGTGGGCGCTGATCGTCGGCGGAATCGCATTTCTCCTGGTCGAACGCTGGCTGCGTGGCAAGCCGCTGCGTGATGAGGTGACGTGGACTATCGCCTTCGCCGTCGGTGTCGGTCAACTGATCGCCGCGATATTCCCGGGTGCCTCGCGCTCCGGTTCCACCATCCTGCTTTCGCTGGCATTGGGTCTGGGCCGGCCGGCGGCGACGGAGTTTTCTTTCCTGGTCGGCATCCCCACCATGCTCGCCGCAGGGGGCCTGAAAATATTCAAAGCTCTCCATCACACCAAAGATATTTCTATGACCGCCGGGACCACTCCGGAAAACTGGAGCATGGTAATTCTCGGAACGATTGTGGCGGCGGTGGTTTCGTTTGCGGCGGTGAAATGGTTTTTACGTTACATTCAAACCCACACGTTCAGCGGTTTCGGGTGGTACCGGATCGCGCTTGGCGCCGTCGTCCTGATTTTTTTCCGATAGATCCACGCGACGAATTATTTACCTGGTGGTGATTTTTCCGTTGAAGGCGGATTGGGTTTTTCCGGTTTTTCTTCGGTAAAGAGTTCCTTGATGGTACGGAGCGGATGGAAAGGAAACATCAGTGGTTTGGGGATATAAAGAGGTTCTTTATGCGGTTCGTGCAGCGTGCCGGTGACTTTGTATTCGAACAACTTCGTCAGTGGTGACAGGACGAGGCTCACAATCGGGCCGATGACCCAGGCGTCGCGCAGGAGGCGCGCTTCGACCCGCGCGTTCACGTTGCCTTTGAAGTCCACGGTTCCCTTGTATGACAGACGCATGGCGGGAGAACGGATTTCCATGTCATCGGTGTGCATCACGCTGTTGGTCAGCGTGAACGTGGCATTGCCGCCACTCACACGACTGCTGCCCAGTCCGGGAGCGACTGCGTTCAAAACCGGCGAAAAAATGCCAAACAACGGCATGTCCCAAAGAAAACCATCCCGCATTTCCGCGTTCCCGAAGCCGTTCCAGCTTTCCCAATTTCCACTGTTCGCCTTCGTGACAGTGAGATTGCCACTCAACGTGCCTTCGATGCGGTTGGTGGGCGACGAAACGTCGCTCATAAGTCGGTGCAAATCGACGTTCGTCACGGCAACGCGCAAACTGAAGTCCGCGGTGTGGGGAACCGTGCAGTCAAGATGGAGGGCTGCGCCGAGTTTTCCGCGGTAAAAGTCGGCCTGCAAATTGGTGATCACAACCATTTCATCCACCCAGCGCACGTTCCCGGCGATATGCGGCACATTGAATTTCCAATACGTAAAGGGCCCGCCGGAGATCTCGAAGCGCAAATCCGACTGTTTGCCATGGCGCACCTCGACCCAGCCGTTCACGTGCGCCGTCGGCGGTTCCGCAAACGTGTAGGGACTCAGTGTTTTTTCCGTTTGAGGCCCGATGGCGTGCGTGATGAGTTTCGGATCCATTGTGCTGAAGGCATTGGTCAGATACATCCGTTGGGTCGCAATGTCGTAGCCGACCCCCGACGCGGAAACAAGAGGTCCGTCGCTTTGAATCATCACGTCTGTCGCCGTGACAAACCGGTTGGTAAACTGAACGGACGCGTCCAGTTCGCCGATCGGCACCTCGCGAAAGACAAAATTTGTCGCGCTCACATGCGCTCGGGCGCCGAACTTTTCCGGATCACGCCATTGTCCCCACGCGTCGCCCTCGAGCAGCAGCGGCTCGTGAAACTTGAAATAGTCGAAGCCGCGGGGCGGCTCTCCTTCGAACAAGGGTTTGAGCACGAGCGGGTCAAGTTGACCGCGAAACCTGAAGTGGTAATCGTGGTTTTGAATGTTGGAGGTGTGCGCGAATTCGATCTGCCCTTCCGGACGAGTTGCGACGAAATCGGGCAGACTCCACACCGAATTTGAGAAGGTAAAGCGCGACCTTGCAGACAAAACCTGCACCCCGCGAAACGTGGCCGCCCCGGCCCGCAATTCCCCGTCAATCTGGAGCGTTGGCAGCACCTCGGCCCTCCAGTCGGGTTGTCCTTTGGTCCAATCGGGAAGGATGACACGGACCTGTGCGTTGACTTTGGGCGGCTCCGTCCAATCATACTGACTGAGCCAGTGCTGTGTGCGCGGCGTGAGCAGCGATTCAATTTTGCGCACATCGAAATCGAAGCTGGTCTGAACCCATGCCTCCCGTGTGACGGCATGGATACGGACAGAGGCGTCAAGTTGGTGATCGTAGAGATCGGCGTGCAGTTTTTCGACGACCAGTTCCGGCGCGCGCCACTTTCCCGAAAAATCCACCCGGTCCGCAGCGACATTGGTGGACGCGACTCCATCGACCCGGGCGTCCCAATCAACTGCAAACGGTTCGAGCGCCTTCCACCACGTCCGCGCACCGCCGGTGTTTGGCGGAGTCTCGGGCGTCACGCGGGCCGCACGGCCATTGATCAGAAAACTCCGGGCCCCGCCCCAGCGGGAGCGCGGCCCTTCCGCCGTCCATTGCCAGTCAATCTGTCGGGGCAGAATGCCGTCCGGGGAGTGGATCACCTGCACGGTGAAGCGATTTGTTTTCGATTGCAACCATTCCGACTCGAAGGCGCCCGAATCGAGTGTGAGTTCCGTCCTCAAAGGACCCGTGCCGTCCTGTGACCGGTCTGTCCGGCCTGTGAAGCGTGCGTGTGGCACGTTACCCCAGGGCGTGTCGACGCCAACCAATTCGCAGTCAAGCGATGCGTTCGCAGGCAGAGGATTGGTGACGGCCTGCGCCCACCGGACGTAAAGCCGGCCAAGTTGCGCCTGCCCCCACGGTGTGCGTGCATTGTTCATTTGCAGCTTCAATTCGGACTGACCCACTCCGTTACTGCCGGATGGGTGGTTGAGTTCGGCAATCAGCAGCAGTTTTTCCAGCCTGCCCCATGCGGTGTCCGCGCCGAGCGCGGTCAAGTAAAGGTCGGCGCTGATCCCGGCCGGCATGCGCGCATCTCCACGCACCTCCAAAAGGATTTCCGGCGTGCGGCTGAATCTCATCTGACGCGCTATTTTCGCCACCTCGCGCAGCCGTGTCTGCCACAACCCGGGCGGCTGATTCGTCGTCGGTTGGAACCGCCAGTTGCGGACTGCCGACGCGTTCGTCAGCGTGCCGGAGAGATGGATCCTGGCGCCGAGGCAAAGCGCTTGAAAATGTTCCAATCTCCACCGGTCGTCGGGAAGCAGCCGGAGTTCGGTCGCGATATCGTCCAGGACGATCGGTTCCGCGGTCTCGTTGGTGGAGAGGAGGGGCAGGACGAGCCGGCCGTCGTGAAAGACGAGTGAACTGACCTGGAAACGCAACGCGTGCAGCGCGGCGCGGTCGAACTTAAGGTCCGCTTCGCCAATGGAAAGTTGTGGTCCGGCAGGGTCGTCCGCGCGTCCAAGACGAATGTTTTCGGCGACGAGGCCGTGGTACCAGCGCAGGCGCAACCGGGTGAAACGGAGATCCACGCCCCGTGCGCGCAACTCGGAAACCAGACGCGTTTTGAGAAACTCGGGAAGGCCGACCAGATTGAGGTAAGTCAAACCGCCAAGGAGCAGGAAAAGGAAGAACAACAGGCAGACGCGGCACCGGCGAAAATAGAGTCGAAACCGTCGACAGAATCCTTGCTGGGCGCTCGGCGGCATATCACGGGACGGCACCCGCAGATGCGACCAGGCTACGAACCACTTCGTTATAGGCGTCGTAGATTTTGAACGGGCATTCGAACACCGTCCGTTCGCCTTCAAGGTCCACCAGAGCGTACGGGCCGCCCGAGAGGGATTGACTGCCGAATTCAAGCGTAAATGTGCGTAGCTTCTCGCCATTATTGACGTCGATCGACAGTTTGTGCGGTGGATTCGTGAATCCGTATCGGGCGACATCCCGAGAGCCCTGAGCGATCCAGGCGTTCGACCACAACTGGCCAAAGCGGTACACCGCCTCCTCAAGCGCGAACGGGTTCACGATGCCCTGGAAGCCTTCCGTGAACTTCCAGCTGCCCTTGTGATCGCGCTGCAGTTTGTAGGTCCTTCCCTTGAACTCGATTGTCACGCCCGTCACCTGGTTCGTCGTAAAATTCCAGATGCGCCGGTCGCGCAACTCGAATGCGGCCTTGGGCAGCGACAGCGCGTCTTCGAGGCGCATTGCGTACACGGAATTCTCGTCGCTGCGGCGCACGTAAATCTTGTCAGCCTGGTTGGTGCCAAAATCAATCTCGGCAATCAATTGATTCGTGCCGCCCGCCGCCGCGCCTTTCAAGACGTACTGTGATTTGGACGGCGAAAGTCCGTACGTCGGCAGGTCCTCGGGCGTCACAACTTCCTTCGCCAAATCGACGACCTCCAGCGAGTTCAGGCGGCTCAACAATCCTTGCACCAGAGAGGTGTCAGCGGGGGCGGTGAGCGGTTCGACGATCCGCCAGGCGCCATTGGTCTGTTTCTGGACCGCGAATACCTCGGCGGCGTGGGCCTCAATTCGTTCCACCGCCGACGGCGCGAATTCGATCAACCGTTTGTCCAGAAAATCCGTGTACGGGACGCGCAATTCATCCACCAGTGATTTTGGAACAGTCACGATCATTGGATAGTTGGAGCGCCGCGCATACACCTGTGTGGAACCGTTCGTTGGACTTTTGCCGAATTCAACCGTAAGAACGTTGTTGGTCCCCTGGCCGAATACCAGCGCCACTTCGGGGGTCTGCAGCCCGTAGGGATCAAGGTCGCCGGGCGTGTCGCTGACAAACCGGCCGACGGGTGTGTTTTGCAGTTTCTGGAGCAGTTGTTGGAGCAAGCTGTTGTCCGCCCGCGCCGGACGCGGGTCGGCCAGGCTCCACAGGAGATTCGTCGGATTGCGCTCGACGCTGAACTCACGCGTGCCCGCGCGTACGCGGATCCGGTCGAATTTCAGCCCGGACAAATGCAGAAAGGTCGGATCACGCCAGTCGGTATCGGACAACGGGAGACGATCGAGCAATGCCGACTCCGTCACGAGGACGCCGTCTGATCCCACCTGTTTCAGATAAAGCGTTTCCCCTATCGGCGTCTTCGCGCCGAGGAGGAGACGCAGTTTTTTCTGACCGAACTGGACCGTCAGCGTCACCTGCGGTTCCTCCAGCCCGAACGCCGCCATGCCGCCGGGCTGGGCGAGCAGTTCTCCGGAGGAGATATAAGCGCGCCGGGTCAACGAGTTGAACAGTCCGAGCCAGTTTTCGATGGCGGTCGTCTGCGCCGGGTAAGCCGGCCTTGTCAGCCGCCACTGATCGTTGGTTCGCTCGACGCGGATGACGCTGTTCGAGCGGAGAATCTCCACACTGGTGACCTTGATAGGATCAAAATTGGGGAACAGTTTCGTCGCGCGCGCCGCCTGCTGTTCGCTGTCGAGAGTATGCCGCTCGAAGAAAAGGATATATGCGAAGACGCCCAGCGCCACGGTTATCAGATAAAGGGTGCCTTTGGAATTCATGGTTGGTGTTCCAGTGTGTCCATCAGCGGCGTCGACGCACCCATACGAGCAATCCGAGCGCCAGCACGCCGCCGGGCAGACCGCCCAGCAAGATCCACCTTGCCGCCGCCATCTGGTGCTGGGTCATGGAGATTTTATATTCGCGTACCGGGCGCGGTCCAATGGCCAGCAGCTGTGAACGATCCAGCAACCAGCTGACCGCCAGGTTTGCAAAATCGCGATTGGCCTCCGACTCGATGGGCGCGTTGGCCAGCATTAATGAATCACCGACGACCACGATGCGCGTGGATCCGTGGTCGGCGGCGACACCTGGGATGGTGCCCTTTTCCACGGCTACCATCAGCGGAATGACGGTGTTGGTCACGCTGCGTACCTCCTTCCCTAGCCCGCTCGTAAAGGCCAATTCCACGACTTTGGCCGTGTCCGATGTGCGCGAAGAACCCGGTAACTGCCGCACGGCATGAGGCAGCACCATCGCGAGTCGCGAACCCACCAACGGCCGGACGATGGGATGCTGGCCGAAGCTGTCCACATAGAGCACCTGGGTCTGGCCGGCCTTCGCCTGCGATTCGTCGGTGACGAGCCGGTCGCCGACTTCGACGCCCCAATTGAGCAGAATCCCTTCCAGCCCGCTTTTGACGCCGGTGATGCCCGGATTCAAAAGAAGGATGAAGGCCCGTCCGCCGTGGCGCAGATAGCTGTCGATTTTCTCCAGCTCCGACTCGGGCAACGGCCGACGCGGGCCGGCAACGATGAGCAGCTGGCAGTCGCGAGGCACGTCGTTGGTTAGCAGAGACAGAGTCTCCGTGGAAATGTTCTTGTCCTGCAAAACCCTGGCGAATTTGAAATACCCATTGATGTCGTCCTCGCTGTCGGGTGGGTGTTCGCCGTGCCCGACCAGAAAGTAGGCTTTGAACGGCCTGGCGTCCGTGATGCCAACGATGGCCGAGGTGAACATCTGCTCGCCTTTGAACGCCGTGCGGCGGGCTTCCTTGCCCGTGAAGATGCCGGACAGGTCGTAATCCGACATCTCTTTTTCATAAACGATCTTGACCTTGCCGTTGCTGTCGAAGATGACAAAATTCTCATCCGCCGAGGAACCGAGCCTGTATTGCGTCCTGATGAGTTCGCCGCGGCCGGATGCGTTGAGGTAGTCCACGAATTCCACTTTGAGTTTCGAACAGGCCAGCCCGTACTCATTAATCAGTCCCTTGACAGAACTGAACAGCGAGCTGTGGGGATCAAAAAAGACGATGATCTTCACCTGGTTTGTGAGCGAGTCGAGCCACTGGAGCGTCATGGGCGACAGTTGGTACCGCTCGTCGGTCATCCACTGGTAACGCTTGAAATGACGGCTCGCCAGGTAATTCACCATCAGCACCAGCGCCAGCAGCGCCGCGCACGAAGCGAACACGTTCAGGGCGATGACCCATTTTCTTCCGGCGGAAAAGCTCGCCTTATGAGGTGAAGGGTTTGCCATGTCACTTCCAACGGCGACTTTCAACCACCTTGAATGTCAGAAACAAAAAAAACGCGGTCAGGCTCAGGTAAAAAACGATGTGCCTCGTGTCCACGATTCCCCGGGCAAAATCCTCCATGTGTTCGCTCAGCGAGATGTACGAGAATACCTTCCCCGCCCAGTCCGACGACGGCGTCGGGACCAGCGATCGCAAGCTCAACACGAACAACCCCAGGCCCATCACCAGGCTGTTCATCGCCGCGATGATCTGACTCCGCGTCAGTGCCGACGCGAAACAACCCATGGACATGTAAAGACAGCCGATCAGCGTGATTCCAAGAAACGTGCTCGCCGTCGTCCAGGGATCGAGAACGGTCGGCTCGCGAGTGAAATACCGCACGACCGCGATGCAGCCAACCAACGGCAGCCACGTCAGAATATAGAACAGCAACGTGCCCGTAAACTTGGCCAGCACGACCTGCAGATCACTCACCGGTGTCGTCATTAACGTCTCGTATGTGCCCGTTCCCTTTTCGAAGGCGAAGGAACGCATCGTAATCACGGGCGTAATCAGCAGCAGAATCAGCCAGAAGTAAAATGTGCTGTAGAACAAGACCGTCAAAGGCTCCACCACGCCGCGGGGATCGTCGTTGAGCGAAGACAGCATCCCGGTGAAGCTCAAGCCAAGCAGCAGCAGGACCGACGCGATGACCGCGTAGCCGGTGAGTGACGCAAAGAAAACCCCAAGTTCGCGCCGGACCATGGTGAGATACACCCGCATCAGCGTGCCTCCTCGTCGCGGTCGGACCGCGTGATGTGGACGAAAATGTCCTCGAGCGAATGTTGCGCGCGGCTGAGTTCGCGCAGGGTCCAGCCGCGCACCCGCACTTGTTCAAACACAAGTGGCCGCAGGTCCAGTCCCGCGCGCGGCGTCAACGCGCAACGCAAATATTCCCCTTCCGCCGGAGCGATGTCGAAGTACTCGACCTCACCCATCTGTTCCCAGCAGGCGCGCAGGTCGGTCACCGGGGCCGCGATTTCCGCAATCACCTGTCCGCCGTCGCTCATGATGTTTTGCAGGTTTTGCGGCGTGTCGGCGGCCAGAATTTTTCCCTGGTGCATGATCAGTACCCGGTTGCACGTCATTTCCACCTCCGACAGGATATGCGTCGAGATCAGCACCGTGTGATTGCGCGCCAGATCTTTGATGAGATGCCGGACCGAACGAATCTGGTGCGGATCCAGTCCGATTGTCGGCTCGTCCAGAATGATCAGCTCCGGCTCGTGCACGAGCGCATCGGCGAGACCGACGCGCTGACGGTAGCCTTTGGACAAGTGCCCGACGATCTTCCGCCCCACGTCGGTCAGACCGCACTGTTGCATCACAACGTCAACGCGTTCGCGGCTGCGCCGGATGCCAAGGCCTTTCAACCGGGCGCGGAACTTGAGGTATTCGCGCACCCGCATGTCGAGATGCAAAGGGTTGTTTTCCGGCATGTAACCGATGCGCCGTCGGACGTCGTCAGCCTCGCTGAAAACATCGAAGCCCGCAACGCGCGCGGAACCGGAAGTTGCGGGCATGAAGCACGAAAGCACGCGCATCGTTGTGCTCTTGCCCGCACCGTTGGGTCCCAGAAAGCCGACGATCTCGCCGCGACCAACCGAGAAGGTCAGACCGTCCACCGCCGTGTGACCGGCGTAGCGCTTGGTCAGGTTTTCGACCTCGATGATCAAGCCGTTGTTCATGGGTACGGAGCGGAGTCTATCCAACAAGGACGGATTCGGGCCATGAAAAAGTCACTCAACGGACGCGAAGTGTGACGGAACCTTGCCGCGTTTGAACGTAAGCGCCGCGTTGCCGCCGCGCGACGACGCTCAACGCAACGCGTTCGTCCCGTTTTTTTCCCATCAACGCGCTGGCCGCGGAAAGCAGGTCCGTGGTGGCCCGTCCGTCAATGGCGGTGATCAGATAACCACGTTGCAACTCGGCCCGCGCGGCGGGTCCGCCCTGTTCGACGTCGGCCACCAGCAGCCCTTCCCCGCGGTGGAAACCGAAACTTTCCGCCAGTTCATCTTTGTCCAGTTCCTGAACGGACGCGCCAAGTTTCTGGCGGACCAATTGAGACAGCGGAACCATTCGCACCCTGATGTCCTTCCGTTCACCGTTCCGGCGGACGGCAAGGATTGCTTCATGATCCGAGCTAGCGCTGATAAGCTCGATGCATTGGATGAAACTCCCGGGAGTCCGGCCGTTGACCTGTGTGATCTCGTCGCCCTTCTGCAATCCGGCTTTTGCGGCGGGACTCCCCGGTTCCACATCGGTCACCGCCAGCGGACAGACGCCGGACTTGATGCCCGCGCCGAACCACACAGACCGGATCACCTCAGGAATGAAAATCTCCGAGAGCGCCTCGGCGACCTGTTTGATGGGGATGGCAAAGGCAATGCCTTGTCCCTCGCGGTAAATCGCCACGTTGAGGCCGATCAGGTCACCGCGCAAATCGATGAGCGGTCCGCCGCTGCTGCCGGGGTTGATGGCGGCGTCGGTTTGCAGCCAGTCGGCAACGTCCAGCGTTTCGTCTTCCGCTGACGGGCGCCGGTTCTTCGAACTCAAAATGCCGCGGCTGACTGAGCCGCCCAGACCGAACGGGTTGCCCAGCGCGAGGACCGTTTCACCCAGCAACAAATCGTCGTCTTTGGCAAACTTTACTGCTTTGAATTTTTCACTGTGTTGAGTGACGAGTTTGAGCAACGCCACATCTTTGCCTGTGTTGCCGACGATCGGCTTCGCCTCAAACTCCCGTCCGTCGGCGAGTCTGACCCGGACCTTGCTGGCACGCCGCACGACGTGGAGGTTCGTGAGCACATAGCCATCCTCGTCGATAATGACGCCCGAACCGAGGCTGTACTGGGTGTCGGGCTGCCGTCGTCGGTAGTACGGTCCCCAGAATTCGCGCAGCATCTGGTCGAACGGGTCGCGATACTCCACGACGGTTTCCGTGGCGATGTTCACGACGCACGGCATGACTCGATCCACAGCTTCAACCGCGGCGTCCCGCCGCAGATCCGCCTCTGCGGCAGGCGAAAAAGTCGTGGGCGCCACGTTCACGACGGCGGCGAGCGCCAATGGTGGCACGGCGCGCCGCCAAAATGACCTTGCTTGTTTCACTGTGCTTACAATCAACACGACAGACCGTTCGCGGGTTCGTTCAATCTTCCAAAATCGCATCCGTTGCCGGCCACATGCCTGGATGCCGCGGCGGCGCCGACCTGGAGCAGTCGTGCATGGTGAAGGATTGCGCAGGCAAATCAACCTTGCGGGCCGCGCCGCCCAGCCAAACTAGGTCGGTGATACAAGCCGGACGCGAAGTGTCACTGTTCGCGCCATTGTGTGCGCTTGACTTTGCAAAAGCCACAACCGAAAAGCAATGGCAAGGTGTCCGGCATCGCACCCAACCTATATGAGCAGTGGCGGGCATCCACCCGGGCTGCGCCGGCGCTGCGTGAGGCGGTGGACGCCGCACCGCCAGAACGGTTGCTGCAACACATCTGGCAGCACCAGCGGCTCCGACGCGAGCAACTGAGGACGTTGGACGGCCAGCAAGTTTGTGTTCTTCATCCCGGTTTCTGGAACCACGAAGCCGGCCCTGATTTCCGAAACGCAATTCTGCAATTCGGCACCGCGTCCCCGCACAGCGGCGACATCGAGATTGATTTGCATTCCGCCGGCTGGCGGGCCCACCGCCACGACCGCAACGCCGCCTACCGGAACGTCATCCTCCACGTGGTCTGGGACGCGGAATCGGACGCGCACTGTGCGGTGCCCACCCTTGCGTTGAAACTGCGGCTCGACGCCCCGTTAAATGAATTAAGCGCCTGGTTTGGACACGATGCGGGCGTTCCCGACCTGCTCGCCGGGCGATGCAGTGCCCCGTTGCGTGACCTGTCCATGAACGCGCTTTGCGAACTGCTGCAACAGGCGGCGCGGATTCGATTGCGCCGCAAAGCGTCGGAATTTGCGGCCCGCGCGCGCCAGGTCGGCTGGGAACGGGCGTTGTGGGAAGGTTTGCTTGCCGCGCTCGGTTACAAGCACAACGTCTGGCCGATGCGCCGTGTTGCGGAATTGCTGCCTTTGCTTGCGGCCGGCGATTCGAACAAGCGCGGTGCCGTGCTTTCCCTGCAGGCGCGTTTGCTGGGCGTGAGCGGAATGCTGCCCGCGGAACTGCCCCGCACTCAGAGCGGCGCGGACGACTATCTCCGCCGCATCTGGGATCATTGGTGGCGCGAACGCGGGGAATTCGTGGACGTGACCCTCCCCCGCGCCCTCTGGCGTTTCAACGGACTGCGCCCGGCCAATCATCCGCAGCGCAGGCTGGCGCTGGCCGCACATTGGTTGGTGGAAGAGAATCTGCCGGACAAGCTGGAACGCTGGTTTACAAGCGAGATCAGTGACGGCGGGTTGTCGGGTTCGCTCATGGAGGTTTTCCAGGCCGGACGAGACGACTTCTGGTCATCACACTGGACGCTTCGTTCGGCGCGAATGGCCAAACCACAGCCGTTACTGGGCGCTCACCGGGTTACGGACCTGGCGGTGAACGTGGTCCTTCCATGGTTTTGGACTCGCGCCGAGGCAGGAAGGAATTCAACGCTACAACAGGCGGCCGAACATCGCTACTATTCCTGGCCGGCGTCGGAAGACAACGCCCTGTTGCGTCTGGCGAGGCAGCGTTTGCTGGCGGGCGCGAACGCCCGGGCTCCGTGGACGGCTGCCCGGCAACAGGGTCTGCTGCAAATTGTGCGCGACTTCTGTGACCACTCGAACTCGCTTTGCGAAAACTGCCGTTTTCCGGAATTGGTCCGAAACCTCGACGCCACCGCGGCGGAATGACGGAGCAATGACAACAACCTTTCTGGTCAAGGGCGTGATCGTGGGATTCTCAATTGCCGCGCCGGTTGGACCCATCGGCGTGCTCTGCATCCGCCGCACTTTGACGGAAGGCCGCCTTGCCGGGCTGGCGTCCGGACTCGGCGCGGCCACCGCAGACGCTTTTTACGGCGCCGTGGCAGTTTTCGGATTGACCGCCATTTCAAGCCTCTTCGTCGGCCACCAAATATTGCTTCGACTCGCCGGTGGCCTGTTTCCCTGCTGTCTCGGAGTTAACACGTTCCTCTCCAGGCCGGGCGCGCGGGCCGCGACGCCGGGAAAAGTCAGCCTCGCCGGCGCATATAGTTCAACGCTTGTGCTTACACTGACCAATCCTGTGACGATTCTGCTGTTCGCGGGCGTTTTCGCCGGGCTTGGCGTGGGGAATAGGATGGAAAACCATCTCGGCGCGAGTTTGGTGGTTTCGGGCGTGTTCTTTGGCTCAGCAGCGTGGTGGCTGTTGTTGTGCGGCGGTGTTGCCGTGTTTCGGAACCAGTTCGACACTCAGGGATTGCGCCGTGTGAACCGCGTCTCGGGTGTCGTCATCACCGTTTTTGGATTGATGGCGATTTTCAGTCTGAAACAATGATTTCATGCGAAGCCGCACCTTTTGTCTGAGACTCGCGGTGCTTCTTCTGCTTCGTCTTCCCGCGGCGGGGACGGCAGCAGAAGTCAGTTACGATGTTGTCATCCGGAACGGCACGATTTACGACGGCGGCGGTGGTGCGCCGTTCAACGGCGACTTGGCGATCAATGGGGATACCATCGCGGCCGTCGGTAAATTGACCGACGCCCGCGGCAGGACGGAAATCAATGCCAGAGGGTTCGCCGTCGCGCCCGGCTTCATCAACATGTTGAGCTGGGCGACCGAGACTCTCATTCTCGACGGACGTTCGCAGAGCGACATCCGCCAGGGCGTCACCCTGGAAGTCATGGGCGAGGGCGAGTCCATGGGGCCGTTGAGCGGGGCGATGAAAAAGGAGATGGCGGAAAGCCAGGGCGACATCAAATACAAAATTGAATGGACAACGCTGGGAGAATACCTCGACTACCTGGCGCGACGCGGCGTTTCTTGCAACATCGCGTCCTTCGTTGGCGCAACCACGGTGCGCATCCACGAAATCGGTTATGCCGACCGGCCTCCGACGACCGATGAGCTGGAGAGGATGAAGATGCTCGTGCGACAGGCGATGGAGGAAGGCGCGCTCGGCGTCGGTTCCGCCCTGATTTACGCGCCGGCTTTTTACGCGCAGACGGACGAGTTGGTCGCGCTCGCAAAAGTCGCCTCCGGATACGGCGGCATGTACATTTCGCACATTCGTAGCGAAGGGACGCGGCTGCTTGAAGCCGCGGATGAATTGATCGACATCGCACGCGAAGCCGGAATTCCCGCCGAGTTCTACCACCTGAAGGCCGCGGGCCGGCCGAACTGGAACAAGCTCGACGCGTTGATCCAAAAGATTGAAACCGCCCGTGCGGGTGGCCTCCGTGTCACCGCCGACATGTACACCTACACGGCGGGCCAGACCGGCCTTGACGCTGCAATGCCGCCATGGGTCCAGGAAGACGGATACAAGGCGTGGGCGAAGCGCCTGAAAGATCCGGCCATACGCGAACAGGTCAGGCGCGAGATGGACACGCCGACGGACAAATGGGAAAACTTTTTTCTCGCGGCCGGCTCTCCTGAAAAAATCCTGCTCATCGGTTTCAAGAACGACAGGCTCAAGCCGCTCACCGGAAAGACGCTGGCTGAAGTGGCGAAACTGCGGGGCACATCGCCGGAAGAAACGGCGATGGACCTCGTGATCGAGGATGGCAGCCGTGTCAACACGGTCTATTTTCTGATGTCGGAGGAAAATGTTCGCAGGGAAATCGCGCTGCCCTGGGTGAGTTTCGGCTCCGACGCCGAATCACTCGCACCCGAGGGTCTCTTTTTGAAATCGAACCCCCATCCGCGCGCCTACGGAAACTTCGCCCGCCTGCTCGGGAAATACGTGCGCAACGAAAAAATTATTCCACTCGAAGAGGCCGTTCGCCGGTTGACTTCGTTTCCCGCGTCGAACCTGAAGCTCGATCGGCGCGGCGCGCTCAAGCCCGGCTATTTCGCCGACGTTATTGTGTTTAACCCGGGGAAAATTCAGGACCACGCCACTTACGAGATGCCGCATCGTTACTCAACGGGCATGGTGCATGTCTTCGTGAACGGTGTGCAGGTCCTCAAGAACGGCAGGCATACCGGAGCGAAACCGGGCCGGGTGGTACGGGGGCCGGGGTGGAAAAAGCAGTGACCAGAACCGGCTTGAGATTGGGCCGGCAAGCGAGCATCTTCGCTGGGCTGCGCGAGTGGTGGAATGGCAGACACGCCAGACTTAGGATCTGGTGCCGAAAGGCGTGGAGGTTCAAGTCCTCTCGTGCGCACCAATTTTTAGAAACTCTTCTGAAGAGCTGCAATGATTCCGTGTGGTTTCCGCAATTTCAAATTCCGAAACTCGTAAACGCGAATCCGCGCACTTTTTGGCGCGCAAGGCTGGCCTGACTGCGGGAAATCCAATTGCGCTTTTGATCACACTGTTGTGGCCGGTGCGCGTTTGTAACGCAGGAAGTTTGAGGCGGCTTTTGCAGCGGTGCAATCGCCGGCCGCATCAACATACAAACCTTCCACCCGCGATGCGCCGGCTTCATCTTGAAACAAGGCCCAGCAATTAAGCGGCAGGGTCAGTTCAGCTTCGTCATCCATCTTGAAGACGGCAAACCAGCCATCGGCGGGAATTATTTGAACGATTCTTTCATTCATAACATGTCTTGGTTTTATCA
>DATNDF010000261.1 GCA_035607015.1 Candidatus Angelobacter sp.
CTGCCGATGGACGAACAGGGCCGCTTCCACGCCCGGCTTCCGGCCCAACCCTGACCGTATGGTACCCGCTCCGTTTAAGATCCGCCGCTGCGAGGCGCGCGATGTTGATCCCGCCTACGAGGTTTGTTTGCGCACCGGTGACGACGGCCAGGATGCCGCGCATCTGTTCGATGATCCCAGGGTGCTCGGTCACATTTTTGTCGGGCCCTACCTGAAACTGGAGCCGGAACTCGCGTTCGTGCTGGAGGATGACCACGGGGTGTGCGGCTACGCGCTTGGCGCGCTGGATTCCCGGAGATTTTACGACACCTACCTCACGCAATGGCTGCCGGAGATTCGCCGGCAGTACCCGGAGCCGGGCGGTGATCCAGCCCGGTGGACGCGGACACAAAAGGTCGTTTACGAATACCATCACCCGGACATCGTTTATCCCGAACCGTACGACGACTATCCCTCCCACCTGCACATTGACATTCTCCCGCGCGCGCAAGGCCGCGGCCTCGGAAATGAAATGATGCAGATTCTGCTGACTGCGTTGACGGCCAGGCGGTCGCCGGGGGTGCATCTCGCCATGGCCGCTGCAAATGTGCGAGCGGAACATTTTTACAAAAAACTGGGTTTTCACGAACTCCTGCGGGTAAAGGATGTATTGTATCTCGGGAAAAAACTGCCGTGAGATTACAATTCAAAGATGAAGAACTCCGCTCCTTGTTTGTCGGATGAGGTTTTTCCGTACCTGCGGCGCGACCCGCGTGTGCGAGCGAAGATTCGCGGAGACATTATCGGGCACATGGACTGCACTTCGAACCCTCCCGGTATGGTCCAGGGAATTGGAGTGATGGAAGAAGGAGACACACAATGAAGAGATGGCTGCTAACGCTGTTTATTGGCGCCATCCATGAGTGCTGCCCGGCGGACGCGTTTATCATTGCTCCCACGCCGCCCCCTGGACCCGGACCAGGACCGGCGTATACAGCAACATTTTTCCCGTTCTTTCTCCAGCAGATCCAACTGAACTCAATGCGCTACCAACAGGTTTACAACGCTTCCGTGTTCACGAACGTAGCCCCGGAGTGCATCTACATCACAACTCTGACGTTCATTCAGAGCTTCAACCAACAGGGGACCACGAAATTGACCATCACTAACATGCAGATCAACCTCTCCACCACACAGAGCGGAGCCGATAACCTGAGCACCAATTTCGCGGATAATGTAGGGTCAGACGACACAATCGTTTTCGGTCCAGGACGGCACGATTTCGATGACACCATGGGCGGGGGGCGATTTCTGATCTTGCTCGATCAGCCGTTTCGTTACAACCCGTCCTCCGGCAATCTGCTGCTGGACGTTCGCATCTTCAACGGAGCAGGGCCAGTCGTTACAAATCCGCTCGCGTCACCTGCGCTGCAGGCGTTCAACTCCCTGACCGATGAATCGTCAAGGGTATGGGCGACCAATGTCACGGATTCCGTCGCTTCGGGAGTGGATACGATGGGCCTGGACACGGTGATTCAATTTAGCGCAGTGCCTTCGTTGCAAATCCAAGTTGAGTCGGTATTCGGAACAAATCGGCAGGTGGTCAGATGGCCTGCTCAACCGAGTGTGTTCGTTCCTCAAACGTCGCCGCAGGTCGGAAGTAACGCCGTGTGGCAAACAATCACCAACGGCATTCTAGGCAGCCCTGACGGCCCAGATAGGGCGATTTATTTGCCCGTCCCGCCGCTGGGAACGTCTGGTTTCTACCGGCGCCTTTGGGAGTCTGGCAAGCCAGCGCAGCCCGTCGCCATTTCGGTCTTGCCCGAAGCAAGACGCGAGTCACCTCAAATAAAATAGCCACATATTCCTGCTCAATGCCTTGCTGCCAGCCCCGTAACATGAGCTTCCCTTTCAAATGCTTGCTGAATAATTCTCCCCAAGATACGCCCTGCGGATCAATGCCCGTTTCCAATCTGGCCCGGATTCCAAGGCGCGATTCTGCTCGTGGTCACTTTTCGTTTTTAGCGCCGAGATGCAACCCTGTCTTCGCCTCGGGAGCCGGATGATTCAACGCCGCATGAAATCCGGTCAAACGGCAGTTCTCGGCATCGACGGCGGAGGCACGCGCAGCCTGGCCGTGGCGGTGGACCTGGATGGACAAATCCTCGCTACTGCCAAAGCCGGTTCGTTGAATTTCTTTGGGGCAGGACTGGCGGAAGCGCAGCAAAACTTGAAGCGTCTAATCAGTTCCATTGATCGGCAACTCCCGACGAAAACCCGCGTCACGCGCGTCGTTGTCGGCTGCGCCGCCTTGTTCACCGATGCCACCGACGCGGAAAAACGGCGGTTGTGCGGTGGGATTGTGCCCGAGTCCAGAACGCGCGTGGTGAGCGATTGCCAGACCGCCTGGTTTGGCGCGACGCTGGGCAGGCCGGGCGTGGTCGTGGTCACGGGCACCGGGTCCATTGTTCTTACGCAAAGCCGGACCGGCGAACTGTGCCGCATCGGCGGCTGGGGCCACATCCTCGGCGATGAAGGCAGCGCTTACTGGATCGCCCTCGAATCCGTCAAAGCAGCGGTCCTCGCAACTGAACGGCGCGGTCCAAATACATCGTTGGCCCGTCATGTTTGCGATTGGTTTGGAGTCAACGAACTCGTGGAACTCATCCCTATCATCCATCAATCCGGCTTCGCCAAGGAAAAGTTCGCTGCGCTGAGTGGGTTCCTCGCTGACGGTCGTGCGCGACGCGACCTGGTTTTCCGGCGGATATGTCGTCGCGCGGGACAGGCGCTGGCCGGTCAAACGCTGGCGGCGGCGAAGGTCGCGGGTTTGAAAATAAAATCGTTGCCGGTTCATTTGGTGGGCAGTGTCGTGGAACGAAATTCCCTGGTTCGCAAAAGCTTGATCGCCGCGCTAGAAAAGGAACGGTCGGTTCGCGTGTGCCGGCCGGCGTTGTCCCCGGTGCTCGGCGCGGCGGCTCTGGCGTTGCGGGATGCCGGCATTGAGTTGTCGCCCATGCTGACGAAGCAGCTGGCGGCTTCCTACCGCAACGCGGCACGCGTCGAAGTCAGGAAATCATGAGCGCGTACGACTCCTATTACACCGAAGTTCAGAAGCAACTGGCGCAGGTTCACGCCGGGCAACGCAAGGCCCTTGAACAGGCGGCGGCGTGGCTGGGTGAGGCGCTGGTGAACGACCGATGGCTATACGCATTCGGCACCGGTCACTCGCACATGCTGGCCGAAGAGATTTTCTATCGTGCCGGCGGGCTGGCTCATGCCGTTCCGATGCTGGACGACAAGCTGATGTTGCACGAGAACGCCATCGAGGCCACCTACGTCGAAAGGCAGGAAGGCTATGCCGCCGGATTGCTGGAGCGGTATCCGGTCGCCGCCGGAGACCTGCTGATCGTGGCTTCCAATTCGGGACGGAACGCCGTGCCGATCGAACTGGCGCTGGCCGGTCGCGGTCGCGGGTTGAAAGTGGTGGTCATCACGAGCCTGCAACAAACGAGCGCCTGGCCTTCGCGGCATTCGTCCGGCAAAAGGCTGGCCGACGCGGGCGACCTCGTCATTGACAACTGCGCAGTGAACGGCGACGCGTGCGTGAAGTTGATTGGAATGCCGGGCGCGGTCGGCCCGACTTCCACCGTAACGGGCGCACTGATCGTGAACCTGATCATCGTGCAGGGCATCGAGAATGCGCTCGCGCGCGGTGTCGCGCCGGAGATCTACATCAGCAGCAACACCACCGGCGACGATCACAACAACAGTCTGCTGAAAAAATACCGGAGCCGCATCCGCCATTTGTAACCGGCAAGGGAGGTGGACCAGGGCGACGGGCTGTTGAGATCGCTGCAACCATTGACGATTGAGTCTTCCTTCGCGGGCCGCTACCTTGAACAAAGTTGATCAATCGAATGAACGCATTGTTGCTGCACGAATTCCATCAGGCACTGGGAGCGAAGTTTACGGAAGTGAACGGACTCGAAGTCGTCGAAAGCTACGGAGATGCGTTTGAGGAACACGCCGCGTTGCGTAAAAGCGCCGGCGTTCTCGATCTGAGTTGTCGCTCCCGACTTTGCCTGACCGGCGCCGATCGCCGAAAATTTCTCCACGGCCAGGTCACCAATGACGTGAACCGGTTGAAAACGGGTGAAGGCTGTTACGCCGCGCTGGTGAACGCCAAAGGCAAAATACAGAGCGACCTGAACATTTATTTGCTCGAAAACGAAATCCTGCTGGACTTCGAGCCCGGCTACAGCGGTGCGGTCGCGCAACGGCTGGAGAAATACATCATCGCGGACGACGTGCAACTCGTGGACGCCGCCCCGCATTACGGATTGTTGAGCGTGCAGGGGCCAATGGCGACCGAAGCAGTCCGCCAACTGGATCCCGGGGTGGAACCACCGAAGAAATCGATGAGTTTTGTTTTGCGCAAGGATTCCGCGCTCGGCGAAATTTATTTGGTGAACGTCGCGCGCACGGGCGGACGGTACGGATTTGACTTGTTCGTGCCAGCGGCGGCGCTGGGCGCGGTGGCGGATAAACTCGTCGGTGCGGTGAAAGCGGTCGGCGGTCGCGCTTGCGGGTGGCAGGCGTTGGAGATCGCGCGGATCGAAGCGGGCATCCCGCGTTTTGGCGCGGACATGGACGAGAGCAACCTGGCGCCGGAAACGGGCATTGAAACTCGCGCGATCAGTTACTCCAAAGGCTGCTATATCGGGCAGGAAGTCATCGCGCGCATCCGCACCTACGGGCAGGTGGCCAAGGCCCTATGCGGGTTGCGTCTGTCCGGGGACATCAAAGTGATGCCGGCCAAAGGCGACAAACTATTCAAGGAGAGCAAGGAAGTCGGCTACATCACTAGCGCCATCACGTCGCCGACACTCAAAGCGAACATCGCCCTCGGCTACGTCCGGCGCGAGCACAACCAGGCTGGCACGGAACTGGTGGTGCGAACTGCCGAGGTGGATTGCCCCGCAACGGTCGTTGCGCTACCTTTCGTCAATGAGTGATCAGCAGGATTGGGAGCGATCCACCCGGCGCGTACATTTTGTCTGCGGAATTCTGGTCGGAGGTCTGATCGGACTCCGCATTGGCTGGAGTTGGCTTTCGGATGGTCCTCGCTGGCTGAGTGCGCTGAGTGTGGCGGGGTTCGCGCTCGGTTGTGGCGGATTTGCCTGGAAGTATCTCGATGAATTTTGGCACGGATTGTTGCGATGGTTCGGGAGGTGAAATTGGCAAACTCCGCGCGTGACAAGGCGGAACGTTCGTGGCAACTCTTGGCACATGAAACGAACGATTTGGATTTCCGTATTCTTTGGCCTGTTGGCCTTCGGCCTCGCCAACGCGGCCGAAAATGAGAAGAAGGAAGAGAAGAAGGCTACGGGTCCGGCGGATCTCACCGATCCCTCCAAACTCACCGAGAAAGCCCCGGACTCGTTCAAAGTGAAATT
>DATNDF010000262.1 GCA_035607015.1 Candidatus Angelobacter sp.
CCACTTCCGTCTGCAATTCGATTCCTCGCGCAGCTTTGGCTCGTTGTTGGATGATTTCGATCAATGCCAGCACGTCCTTCGCGGTCGCGCCGCCTTCATTCACAATGAAGTTGCCGTGAACGTCCGACACTGCCGCACCCCCGACACGGGTTCCCTTCAATCCCAGTTCGTCAATCAGTTTGCCCGCCGGAATCGGACCCGGGTTTTTGAAAATACAGCCCGCACTGGCCGCCGCGGGCTGAGTTGTCCATCGTTTCTGGCTGAACGTCTGCATCCGCCGCTCGACGACTGCACGCGCCGCCGATTCGACTTTCAGCACGGCGCCGAGCGCGATGTGGTTTTTGAACAGCGGACAACCCCGATATTCGACGTTCACCTCGCTCGCCCGGCGCTCCTGCGCGTGGCCCGTGTAATCCATGAACCGGATCGTTTCCACGACATCGAACATCCACGAACCCATCGCGCCCGCGTTCATGCGCAGCGCGCCGCCCACGCTGCCCGGAATGCCTTCCAAAAACTCCAACCCGGTCACGCCGTTTCGCTTCGCCTCCGTGGCCACGGCTTTCAACCGTGCGCCGGCGCCGCAGTGCAGCCGGTTGCCGCTGAATTCCACGCGGCTGAAATTCGGATGCGTCAACGAAATGACCACGCCACGGATACCGCCATCCCTGATGAGCAGGTTGGAACCACGTCCGAGAATCACGAACGGGGTCTGGTGCTTCGCACAAATGCTCAGGATCTCGGCCAGTTCCAGTTCGCACGAAGGCTCGATGTAGAAATCCGCCGGACCGCCGACGCGCAATGTCGTTTTCTTCGCCAGTGGTTCGTCCCGCCGCAGAACGGCCACCGGCGATAAAACCGCCGAGAGCGCGGCAAAAAAGCGTTCCCCGCCCGTTGGCACTTCCTCGCGCAACCGGTCCGCCAGTTCCCGGGCCGCATTCGTGATGTCGCCCGCGCCAAGAAACAATGCCACGTCGCCGGGCTGCAACGCGCGATGCATCGCCTCACGCAATTCATCCAGCGAGCTGATGAATTCGACGGGCTGGCCCTGCGCCCGCACCGCATCGGCCAGCAGCAAACCGTTCACGCCGGGAATCTCCGGCTCGCTCGCGGCATAAACTTCGGTCAGCCAGAGCTTGTCGGCCCCGGCAAAACAACCCGCGAATTCGCTCAGCAGTCGCTGCGTCCGGGTATATCGATGCGGTTGAAAGGCGACGAGCAGCCGGCGTGGAGCCAGACTTTTCAACGCCTTTATCGTCGCCACGATCTCGTTCGGGTGGTGGCCATAATCGTCGAAAAGCCGGTAGCGCACGTCCGAAAACAGTTCCTCCTGCCTGCGCGCCGCGCCCCGGAACGGCGCGATGGCACCGGCAGTTTCGAGGGGTTGGAAACCCAGCTGGTGCAACAACGCGATCACCGCCGCACAGTTGGAAGCATTTTTTTCGCCGAGCAAACCGGTCGTGAATTCGCCCAGGTGCCGCCCGCTGTGCCAGATGCCGAATGACGTCGCCGCCCGCCCATCTCGGTTTGAACCAACCGCGCTTTCCCCTTTCATCTCAATCCGGTATGAAGCGAGAGGATTGAACCCGTAGGAAATCGCGCCCGGAAATTTCGCGAACATTTCGGCAAGGCGCGCGTCGTCGGCACAAAAAACCAGCCGCCCTCGCGTCTGACCTGCGAACGCTTGGAACTCGCGGCAGACCGCCTCGATGTTGGCGTAATAATCAAGATGCTCGGCGTCCACATTCAGCACGATGGCGTGTTCGGGATGGAACTCCCGCAGCGTGCCGTCGCTTTCGTCAGCCTCGGCGATAAAAAAATTCTCGCCGACGCGCCCCGGCTCCTCGCAGAAGTCAGAGGGGGATGTCCGCGGTTCGGACAGGACGTCGGTGCAATAGCGCGCATGGCGCTCCAGTTGCGGCACGAACGCGCCGATGGCGTGGCTCGCCCGCACCTGGAGACGTTGGAGGGCAAAGGTGAGCAGGGCGCTGGTGGTTGTTTTGCCGTGCATCCCGGCGATGCAGATGCCGCGCTGCCGTTGCACGAGCGCGGACAACAGGGTCGCGCGTCGGACGACGGGAATCTTCAATTCCCGTGCTGTCATCAGTTCAATATTGTTCGCACGAATCGCCGAAGAACAGGCGACGAGCACGGGGCGCGCCGCCGGAATCTGATGAGCCTCGTGGCCGGTGTGAATGACCGCGCCACGGGCGCGAAGCCGGCGTGTCTCCTCATTCTGGCAAAGATCCGAACCCACGACCCGATGGCCAATGTCAAGGAGCAGATGCCCCAGCCCGCTCATGCCACAGCCACCGGCTCCGATCAGGTAGACGGCGCCTCCTGAGCCGGCGGATTGCAGGAGATCGCTCACCTGAACTGGAGTCAATGGATTCATGCGATCTGCGCAGCTTGAACCCCTACGTTTCCGGAGTCGGAAAGCCTGGCTGCGGATTCTCCGCCGGCTGTCACCAGCGGACCCACGCGCGCACCGTTCCTGGCCATCGCCTCCAGTATCCGGCCGGCGATTTGTTCCGCGGCGTCAGGCTGGTGCCATTTCGCCAGTGCCTCCTTCATCGATGTCGTCTGGTCGGATTTCTCAACCAATCCACGGATCATTTCGACCAGCATCTCCGGCGTGGCCTTCTCCTGTTCGAGCATGCGCGCCGCGCCGCTTTCGACGAAGGCCCACGCATTATAGAACTGGTGATTGTCCGCCGCACCGGGATAAGGGATGAGGATTGAGGGCACGCGCATCGCGGCCAGCTCGGCCTGCGACGACGCCCCGGCCCGGCTGACCGCCACGGTGGCCGCGCCAAGCGCCAGTTCCATTTCACTGAGGAATGGCCGAACCACGCAACTTACCCTGTGCGTCGCATAGATATCACGGACACTTTCAAAATCGCTCGTTCCGGTGAGGTGGGCGAACTGCAGCGCGGGAAATTGCGCAGTGAGCAAAGGGAGTGACCGGGTGATCAGTTGATTCACGCCGCGCGCTCCCTGACTGCCGCCCATCACCAGAAGCACCGGCCGGTCCGCGTTGAGACCAAGCGCGACGCGACAACCGGCGGCGTCCATCGAATGAAACTGCGTCCGCACGGGCGTGCCGGTGAATTTCACCGTTTGACAGTGCAACCGGCGGGCGGCGGATGGAAAACCGGTGAACGCTGCATCGACGAGTGGAGCAAGCCACCGGTTCGCGCGGCCAGGAATCGAATTTGACTCGTGCAGGAACGTGGCAGCGCCGGCTTTTTGTCCGGCGAGAACAGGTGGCGCACTGGTGAACCCTCCCATAGCCAGGACAGCTTGTGGCGTCCGGACCTTGAACATTTGCCGTGCCGCGCAGCAGGACCTCCAGAACCCGCGAACGAACGCCCCAAGATTTCCATTCACCAGTCCAACCGCCGGCAGCGTCAGCACTTCCACGCGGGCCGCTGATTTCACGGCCTGCTGATCCACTTCCTTGGGTGAGATGAGCAGCGAGACGGAACACCCGCTATGCGCGAGCACGTCCGCCACGGCCAGTCCGGGGAACAGATGCCCCCCCGTGCCACCACACGCGATGGCGACTCTCGGAGCTGTCTCGGCAGACTGCATCAAGCGGTTTGTGGGATTGCCGTTTCTTCGACGTCACCTGATTTGC
>DATNDF010000263.1 GCA_035607015.1 Candidatus Angelobacter sp.
TCCGCAATCGATGATTCTTCACTCCCGCTTCCAAAAGAGACGCACCTGATTTGCGTCCCGCTTCCGAAGGCCAAACCAAAGAAAGTTTGCGCCATGAAAAAACATCACCGACCCCAGGCCGTGCCCACAAACCACAGACCGCTCCTCTCCCAGAAGTCCTCTCCGTGCTCTCTGTGGCTCCGTGGTGCCATCCTGCTCCAGCCATCCCCGCCGGGACCAATCAGCGAACCACACAATCTCTCCTCCAACCACCCCAAGAATCCCTCGACCACCCACGCCAAAAAGCCGCCATTTTTTACCCTCCCGCCGACGCAACTATTTGATTGCACGCCTTTGCACGCCTTTGCACATCCATTCCAAAAATTCCGGCTCAGATCCACCCCGGCATCCTACCTCCCCCGGCCCCGCGCCCAGCACCCTCACCACGCCGCTTTTCCTTCGCCAACCCGCCCGCCTTGTGCCACACTATGCGCGCTTCTGCGCGAGTGGCGAAATGGCAGACGCGCCAGACTTAGGATCTGGTCCCGCAAGGGGTGGAGGTTCAAGTCCTCTCTCGCGCACCATCACTCTGACGTAAGTATGAATCGGCTGAACTCTTTTCGTCCCGCTGCGCTCGCGTTCGCGGCAGGCCTGCTTATCGTCAGTGTCGGCGGATGTGGCAAGAGCCAGGAGCGGACCGAGGACGGACTGAACTCTTCCGGCACCAACCGCGCGGGTTATGTTGTCCGAACCAGGCGCGTCGCGCCACGACCCGCCGCGACGGAACGTGATTCCGACCAAACGCCAATCACTCCCTCCGGACCTGCACAGCCGAACGTCCCCAACTCCGATATCGAAACGATCAAGGCCAGTGCGCAGGCGGGAGACATTGCCGCTCAGATCGCGCTGGGAAAGTATTATGCGACCGGTCAAGGCGGTCGAATCGACATGGCGGAAGCAATCAAGTGGTATCAGACCGCCGCCGAACAGGGCCAGCCTCGCGCCCAGTACGATCTCGGAATCATCTATGCGCAGGGCCGCGGGGTGCCGCGCAATGATCAGGAAGCCGCAAAGTGGTTTTATCAGGCGGCGCAACAGGGTGATCCGATGTCCCAATACAACCTCGGCCTGATGTATGCCAGTGGCCAGGGTGTCGCCGCCGACAATACCGAAGCTACAAAATGGTTCCAGAAGGCGGCCGAGCAAGGCGATGCCATGGCGCAACTCAAGCTTGCCATGACTTACGCGAAAGACTCCAACACAGCGATTTCTCAACAGGACCTGGCCGCCTTTTATCTCAAGGCCGCCGAACAGGGTTATGCCGAAGCCCAGGCGGCCCTTGGTTCCATGTACAAAAAGGGGAACGGCGTGGATCAGAACGCCGCCGAGGCGCTCAAATGGTACGCCGCTGCCGCGGAACAAGGCGACCCCAAGGCGCTTCATTGGATGGCGGTCAGTTATGTCAACGGAGACGGTGTCACCAAGGACCTCAACCAGGCTGCGCAGTATTATACGAAAGCCGCGGACGAGGGCTACCCGTTGTCTCAATACAACCTCGCCATGATGTACATGCTCGGACAGGGCGTCGAAGGCAGCGACCAGCAGGCGATACAATTGTTCCAAAAGGCCGCCGAGCAGAATTTCGCCGCCGCCCAGCGCCAGCTTGGTTCCTTTTACGAGTCCGGCCGCGGTACCAGTCCGGACCTTGTCGAGGCTTATCGCTGGTACTCCCAAGCTGCCGCGAACGGCGATCAGGAGGCGATCCGGGCCATGAATACGCTTTCCCAACGCCTGACTCCGGACCAGATCACTGAGGCCAAGAACCGGGCCGGACTCCCGGCGGCCCAGCCCGGAGCAAATCCGAATCCTTCAAACTGAACGCACACGCCACTCCTTCGGAGCTTCCGCCGGCTCGACAAATCATCGACGACTCAGGTTCGAGGGAACATTTCCTGTGAGAGGCGCACCAACCTTTGACCGGACACCCTTATCTTCAATCGGCCGCGCAGAATGCCCGCACGCGTCCGGTTCAAATAGCGGAACGCTTCCACTTCCTGGCGGAACTCTACCGGGCTTCGCGACAGCCCGAGCTGCTTGATGGCGCGGAAGTCCTCGCCGAAAAAGTTCCGACTGACCGGGTAAATCAATCCCGCCAATGGCAGAGCGTGGCGGTACAGGCATTGCCAGAACACGCGGGATTCGTAGCCCTCGGGAGGACATCCGAACTTACTGCAAAAGGCTTCGCGGAAACTTCGAGGCCACATGATGAGGGCCGCAAACTCAGTTTGGTGTGTCGCGGGCAAACCGCAATGCGGTTGTATTGAAAGACCGTCAACGCCGGTTTCAGCGGACTGATCCTGCATCCGGCCTGCAGAATTATGCAATGACCTGAATCGGCTATGGACGCAGTGCGCGCGCGGCGCCGGAAACAAAACACCATTGGCGCTGTATCAACGAGTCCACCGCGCCTTGTGTGTCCGTTGGCGCTTCTCCATCAGGTCGCCGCTGCGACCACCTCACAGGCCTGCATCCAGAGAATCGAGGCGATGGATGAATCGTAGGCCTCGAAATCAACGGATTCCAATGTGCGCTTGTCTGCTCCCAAGAGCACCGCGCGGAAAAGCGACCCGGCCATGCGCGTGGGCCGGGTGACTTCTTTCACGGCCTTGCCCTGTCCCCACAAGGCCGTGATCTTCTCCACTATTTGGTTCCTCATGCCGCGCTGACGATAGTCCTCGCGCAATATGCACGCTTCTCCGATTTTGTCCGGATGCTCGCAAATATTGCGCGGGGCTTTTTTGGCGGCGACGGCGTTTCGGCCGTCGATTCCGTAGCGGTGCGTCCTCCCGCCGGTGTCAGCACTCCACCTTTGCCCATGGCCAGCGCTTTGTGCATTTTGACCAGACAAGAAAAAAGACCACGCCCAGCGCCAGCGTGCTCAAGCCGTAAAGAATGAATTTCAGATCGGCGGTTGAAAAAACAAAGATCCAGCCAGTCAACGCCACGAATGCCGGCAAAGGATAGAACCACATGCGATACGGCCGATTCATCCGCGGCACTTGCTTGCGCAGCAGCGTCACTGCGAAAATCTGGCCGATGAACTGAACGAGAATTCGCGTGATCAACAATGCGTCGATGACCGACAGGAGCGGCAGAAAACTGCACACAATGGCGATGGTTCCAATGACGACGAGCGATATGTGCGGGAAGTTTTTGCCGGGATGCAACCGCCCGAAGATCTTGAAGAAGGCCCCGTCCTGCGCCGCGGCGTAGGGAATCCGGGAGTAGCCCAGCAACAGCGCGAAGCACGACGCAAACGCGGTCCAAAGAACCATCACGGTGAAGACCGAGGCGACCCTGGTTCCGTGGATTTTTTCCATGAACAGCGACACGACGAAGTCCGCTTTGGGATTGTGCTCCGCCGGCACAAATTCACGCCACGGCACCACGCCGATGATCGACAGGTTCATCGCAAAATAAATCAGCGCGACACCGACGATGCTGAGCAGGATGGAACGGGGAATGACCTTACCGGGCTCCCTGACTTCGTAGCCGATATAACAAACGTCATAGTAACCAAGATAATCGTAAACGCCAATGCGGGACGCCGCGCCGAGTCCAAAATAGAAACCGATCGAAAAATCGAAGGCGCCTTTCGGAAAGTCGAACGCGAGCCTGGAATCGAAATGTGTCGCTCCGGTGAAAATGACGGCGACGGTCGTGAGGATTGATCCGGCCCACAGTGCAACGGTGATTTTTCCGATCGAGGTGATCCGGCGATAGAGCAGCGCAATGCATGACAACCCCAGACCGACGACGACCATTGAGCCTTTCAACGAAAGCCCGCCTTCGGTTGTCATCCCCGGCGACAGATAGTTGAGATAATTCGCAAATCCGATGTAGCCCGAGGCAATTTCCAGCGGCCCGCTCAAAACGAATTGCCAGATGAACAGGAAGGCCATGAAGCGACCGAAGGTCTCGCGCCCAAACGCCTCGCGCAAATACCCGTAGCTGCCGCCGGAGCCGGGCATCGCCGCACCCAGCTCGCTCCAGACCAAACCATCGGCCATCGCAATGACAACGGCGACCACCCAGCCGAGCATTGCTTGCGGACCGCCGCCATTCAAGGCGGACATCAGCAAGGGAATCGTGATGAACGGCCCGATGCCGATCATGTTTGTCATGTTCAGCGCGGTGGCCTGCAAAAGTCCAAAACGCCGGAGCAAATGAGGCTGGCCGGTTGGTGGTGGGGACTGGCCGCTCATGGGTCGGGCCAGAGCCTAAGTGGATTTCGCTCGTGAAGGCAAACTCAAAGCCGCCACGGAGATCGCTTTTTGTTTTGCGGCGTGCTTTAATTCGGCAATACCAACATCACGCATGGCCAAAGACAAAGTCAGCGCCGGGTTGTTGATGTATCGTCTTCGCGACGGCGAACTTGAAGTGTTTCTCGCGCATCCGGGCGGGCCGTTCTTTGCGCACAAGGACGACGGCCACTGGACCATTCCAAAAGGCGAGACCGGACCGGGCGAAGAGTTGCTGGCAACAGCGATTCGCGAATTTTTTGAGGAAACCGGTCTCGAACCGCACAGTGACTTCATGCCACTCGGCTCGATCCGGCAAAAAGGCGGCAAGATTGTTCACGCCTGGGCATTCGCCGGCGACTGGGACGAATCACGTCCGCTGAAAAGCAACCTGTTTTCGATGGAATGGCCGCCACGGTCGGGAAAATGGGTGCAGGTTCCGGAAGTGGACCGCGTCGCGTTCTTCGCCATTGCCGAAGCGAAACGAAAGTTGAAGGAAGCGCAGCATCCGTTTCTCGAACGATTGCAAACCGTGTTGAAGGGCCGCCAGAATTCTTGACCGTTGGTGAATACGGATAGGACCCGTTCGGTTGGCCCGTAAATCCGCGCAATCCGCGGTTTCATTTCCGGTTGCGGATTGGCATCAGACCGAAGTGCAGCACCAGCCAGATCGGCACCGCGAAGAGCGCGATAACCGCCAATCTTTCCCAGGTCCACAACAGGTAATGCGCCTGCATCGGATAGATCGTAATCATGAAATAATTGCTGAAACGCGTGTAGCCAAGGAACGAGCCGTATTTCGGATACTTGCGCCGGACGCCGCTGACGAGCGCGACCGCGCCGAGGCCGATCACCAGGAACGTCACGGCAAGATTGATGGGGAGCATCGCGCCGAGTTCGAGCTGCGGCGCGCCCGCGGGCCGCGTCCGGAAGTAGGGATAGAGCCATTGCGCGCCGGCCCAGAGAAAACTGAATCCCGTCTGGATTGCCGTGCGATAGCTCGCCTTCGTCGAAGTCATTTCGTTCAACAAAAGCGCGAAATAAAGCGGGACGATGCCCCAGATCATTTCGATGTGCTGGAACGGCGTCTCGATCAGTTCGACGAACGTGGCCCAATAGTTATGACTCACGCACTTGCTTTTAACAATTTGACCCCGTTGGGCAAAAGGGATTTATTTGAGACAGGTTCAAGGTTTCATCAAATGGGTCACATGGAAGCACCACCGTTATTGCCATGCGAATCGCGGTCGAAGATTCGATTGCTTCGCATCGATTTGATTATTGTCGCCTTTGCTGGAGGGTGCGTCTTGTGGGACCGAGCTATCTACGCCGCAGGTTACAGAATCAATGAGGAAGTTCAGCACTTTGGCGCAGGCCCACTGGTGGGTGCCATGGTTCTGGCAATCGTTCTTCTCTGCCGGTTGGTGCTTCTGCGCCGGGACGGGTTGGCGCTGGCTGCGATACGGTTGGCAATTCTACTCGTCGTCGGTGGGTATGCGGTATCTCGCGTTGGCCACGATCCGTTCATGAACGGGTTTCGCGACAGAATCCGCGCAAGCATTGATCCAAATGAATTGCAAGCCTGGGCGATGGCGAGCATTCCAGACAAGACCCCGAAAGAGGGTGAGGTCATTCATTTTCCCGCAGGAAAAGAAATCCACCTTATTCGTGACGCTGTGGACCCTGACGGAAACCACTTTTCTTTGCCACTGGAAAGTCTGCCAGAAAGCGTTAGGCGGCTAAGGCTGCAGCGCACACCTGGAATTCTCGTGTGGGTCAGCGGAAACCCTTCGCAAAAACACATCGAGCTGATGTTTGGGCGACGATGGGGTTTGTATGTCGGATCATCTGCTTTTCGCGCGGCGTCTGGAAATGAGTGGATTCCGGGCGTTTACTTTTACTCGGTGCCGAACTAGCAAATTGGAAGATCGAATGCCCGGCGGGAGAAGAAAAACCATTGAGCAATGCTCAGACCAGGAGATACGCGCGCTCTTGATTGCTGGCACTTTGATCTGCCTGATCATCTTGACTGCATCGTTCCTTGCCACTCATCAACCGGAGTGGTTCCTTTGGATTGGCCGCTGCTTTGCGCTGGCTTGGATGGCGCAGGCATGGTATCGCGGTTCGCGAGAGCTGAGAAAGAGACGCCCTCCAAGGTGACATCTAAACAGTTCGGCGGGGCGAAGCGACGTGGAAGCGGTTTAGGAAGCCGGTGTGAAATGAAGAAACTTCATTGCATTATGCTTATCGTTTTTCTTGTCGCTGTGCTACTGGCCGGCTGCGCCACTAGTCGTCACTTCAGCGGACCTGACTTACCGCCTCGATTCCACCCCTCTTCGGAATTCCTTGAATCAGCAGAGACAGGAGACGCAGAAGCTCAATGCAAACTGGGATGGTTGTATCTGGCCGACCACGACTACACCGAGGCAGCCAAATGGCTTCTCAAGTCGGGCAATGTCAATTCCACAGGCGCGGCTGGACGATTGCTCGTTGAGGGGCGGGGCGTTCCCCAGGATGTGCCGCGAGGCATCCAACACCTGCGACTCGGAGCGGAATTTCCCGATGTCGGCGGAAACGAGGAATGCGCGCTTGATCTGGCGCTGATATACGAAAAAGGAAAACTCGTCCCCCGCGACGTTGGTGAGGCCTACTATTTTCTCGCGATCTGTGTCGCGAAATGCTCCGAGGTGGATGGGACCTTGGAGAAACGGTCGCAACTGATCGCACACCAAAGAACTGTCGGAACGCGATTGACTGCGGACCAGAGGAAGATCCAGGACGCTCGACTTCGCAAATGGCTGAATGATCTGAAAGCCGGATCATGCAGGTCGCTGGGAGAGCTGGACTCGGAAACGCCGAACGTTTCAGTTTATCTGGATGACGAGGACGAAGTGAGCTTCACGGCCTCTCGCCCGACAACACTTCTCGGAAGCCAGGACGTCGCGTTGACGCACCTCGGAAAAAAGTTGAAGGAACTCGAAGTGCCGGAAAATGCAACCATCCGCGTTTACGCGAGTGTTGACTTGACTCCGACACTACGGGCCAAGCTTCACAAAGCATTGGTGAACGAGCGATTCAGGTTTTCCAACCATGAATTTTTCTATCGTGCGGAATAGTTAACCATGCAGAGCAGCGCTCTGGAAGAAGACCAATTTGAGATGAAACGACTTCGTGTCATAATGTTTTCTGTCTCGTTGGGGTTTGTCGCTGCGCTGCTGGCTGGATGCGCTACGCGCGGCTCTCTCGAAGAGTATAATCGTGACCGAGAGGCAGTATTTTACTGGGGCAGGGCGACCTATCTCGCAAACAATGGAGTAGGCCCGGGTGGAACGCCGGAATTATGGTGCAAGGACGCAAACGACAAGTCGCTCAAACCGGAAAGACGACGCATGGCTGCCGCCCTCCTCTTCGGCGGCTGGGTTCAACCGGGATTTACCACCGAAAAAATGCGCGCGGCAATACCCGATCCTCACTGGCTGGATGAATGCAGGCTTGAGGCAGCCGAAGGAGCCGGCGGTAACTGGCCTTTTTCCTATGATTTGGGTTCCCACTTCAGCTTGCGCCTATTTCCTGACAAAAATGAACCTCACGGTTGGACGATTTACTTCACTCTGCCACCACGCGCAAGAGGTGGGCCAAGGCCGGTGCACGAGGCGGCTGCGTTTATCCGAGGGACTCACACGGACAAGAATCTCCGAATCAAAGAATTCACTATCTTTTATCCATTTCCCGGCGGCTGTCCGGATTGTGAAGTGGGAGGCACCATTGAGGAGGCGCATGGTCCCAAGGGAATCGGCATAAGAATTATCCCTGTTGGTTGGATTGGTGGTGAATAGCTAATCGCAGCAGCGTTTTTGTCCGCCAACTCGTGGACGGGGAAGAAAAACAACCAACGTGCGGGCGAAGAAACTCGATGGTAGCTTATTTGCATATGATTTCCACAAGGTGGCGAGTGATGAAAACGGCAGCAACCTGCGCCTCAATAGCCTTATGGGTGTTGTCGGTGCTCACAACCGGATGCGGCACCCTCAGCCAGCACGACCTCACCCGGCCGAAACCGACAGCTCTTGGTTTGGAGCTGGAAACTGTGAATGAATTGCGACCAAAACTCGCGCGACTGCGTCCGGGCGTGAGTGAACAAGTGGTGTTCGAACAGTTGCATCTGAACCGATTCCCCTTTCCGTTCGAATTCGGATGCTTGCACCAATGGAATTACGTTTACGACCTCGGGAGCAGCCACACTCTGGAGGTTTCTTTTGTTCGTGGCGCTCAAGGGGATTGGATTTTAGACGAGGCAAAACTTTCGACTCCTCGTTCACAAGATGCAATTTGGATTAAGTAAAGCCCTCAACAGGAATGGCAGTGAGCGGAGCACCATTGGACGACGGGAAGAATCAGCGCACTGCGTTCATCTCGCATACAATGGCCGTTGGAAAGAGTGTTAGCCCGGACATTTCGCGGGCTGTAGCCGCAAACTTTAGTTCGCGCCGTGCCGGTCGAACGTTTCCCGGCTCGCAAACTAAAGTTTGCGGCTACGCCACGGTGCTGGAAAATCAAGGTCTTTGATTCGCAACCTGAAGGTTGCGGCTACGCTACGGTGCGGGAAACGAGGTTTTTGATTCGCAACTCAAAAGTTGCGCCTACGGTTTGGGAGGTCTGAGCCGCCAGATGCCCGCGAGGATGCTGCCGACGACGGAGTGGAACACGCTGGAGATCGCGCACGGCACCGGCGCGGCAGGCAGCGCTGGGAAATTCTTTTGCGCCAGCGCCACGGCCAGACCGGAGTTCTGCATCCCGACTTCGATGGAAATCGTCCGGCAAACTATTTTGTCGTAGCCGAGAACTTTCGCGAACAGGTAACCGAGCAAGAATCCGCACGAATGCAGGAGGAACACCGCCAGAAACAGAATGCCGCCGTATTTTTTGATGTTGTCCGCGTTCTGGCCGATGATGCTCGCGCAGATCAGCGCGATGGTCACGACGGAGACCGGCGGTGCGACGGGCAGGACCGCTTTGACCACACGCGGGAAAAGATGATGAAGCGCCAGTCCGAACAGCACCGGCAGCAGGACGATTTGCGCCGTGTCGCGGAACAGTTGCCACGCGCTCACCGGAACATAGGCGCCGGCCAACAGTTTGGTCAGCAGTGGAGTGAGCAGTACCGCGCCGAACGTGGAGCACATCGTCATGAGCACTGACAGCGCCACGTCCGAGCGAGCGATGTAGTTGACGACGTTCGACGCCGTGCCGCACGGACAACAGGCGACGAGGATCAAACCCACCGCGAACGGGGTCTCCAATTTCAGCAAGTGCGCGATGGACCAGCCGAGGAACGGCATGATGAGGTAATGCGCGATGAAACCGGCCGCGACCGCGCGCGGCATTTTCAGCACCCGTTTGAAATCATCGACGCTCAACGTGATGCCCATGCCCAGCATGATGACGGCGAGTCCCCAGACGATGGCGTTCCCGCGGAACCAGGTGAACCACGGCGGATGGATCAACGCGCCAATCCCACCAAGAAATACCCAGAGCGGGAAAAGATTGGTGAACAGATTGAGCAGGCGGGTCATGCTTTAATAACGTGGACTTTAAGCCACCGCTCCCACATACACGAATCTTTGTTTGAGAGCGCGCCATCAATCTGGATTGTTTCACATCCTCCTGAAACCCCTGCCACGTAGCCGGAGCCTTCAGACTGCGAGCACAAGAATTTTTCGCTCGGAGCCTGCGCAAACTAAAATTTGCGGCCACAACGTGTGAAGTAATCCGGGCCGCGCGCGCTCCGGAATGGAAAGGTTCTATTTCACCCAACCGTAATAACGGCCCATCCAGTACGGCAGGAGAAAATACGCTCCATCGTCTTCGCCATAGCCGCCCGCGCCACCGTCGGGAATGTAAGGATTGCTGTTCCACTTCTCGACAGGGCGCTCGTCGGGCGCGAGCACCACGGTTAGTTGCGGATGTTCATGCCGGTCCTTGTCGGCCCTGAGCTGGACGTCGATGCGGTGCGAGTTGCCCACGCTCCACTCAATCATGTCCATCGGTATGCGCTCCAGTGTTCGCTGTGATTCTGCGCGAATTGCGCGTGCCATCTTTCCGCCGCCGCCTGCCACCGAGATGTAATTCCAAAGTGGATTGAAGTCGGAGCGAATCTGACTCCAGGTAAAGCGCAGACTGTCCAAGTAGATACCGCGCAGTTTTGAATTCTTCTCGTATTTCAACAGCGGCTCGTAGGAGAGGTAAGCGAGTTCGTCGTCGGAGAAATTGATTTCGCCGCCGCCGGGCCAGCGACGGTAAATCGGGACATGGCGGGCGTAACCGCGACGAACACGATCCGCATACGCGTCGGCGTATTTGCTGTTGCTGGTGATATGCTGCGTTGTTTTGAGAAAGGAAAGCAGTTCGAGCGATCTGAGCGGCGCTTCGTATTTGCCCTCCTCGGTTTGAAAAAATCGTTCGGAGAATTCCCCCCAACGCGTCGGTTTCCCGTCCACGTCCACCAGATCGTAGTCATGCGCGATCAGATAATCCGTCATGCGCGTTACGACGCGCCGGATTTGTTCCTTCTCCGTTTCGTTCGCGACCAGGTCGAAATACGCGGCATAGGCAAAGTAGTGTCCGACACTTTCATCGGAACTGGTATCGCCCTTCCAAAGCCAATTTCCATCTGGCGTCGGATGCCACTCGCCGCCGCCCGGGCGCGGTTCATCCACCGAAAGGAACGAACGCGCGTAGAAGCCGGGAATACCCGTGATTTCCTCCAGCCTCATCAACGCCCGCAAAGCACGTTGCGCGCGGCCGCGTGCTTCAGGATCGTGCGTGGCGGCGTAGCGGTACGCTTCTGCCCCGAGATAAATCGCCGTCCAAAGACCATCATTATCGGTATCCTGCTTTTGATTCGTCGAAACGTCGCCGCTGGTTCTCAAGCGGGAGCTGGCCACAAGCCCGTGTCGGACGTGGCGCGTTTCGATGCGTTCCTCAAAATACTTCGCCTTGTCCTCCAGCGTCGTCGGCCGCCACTCGATGAGCGACACGCCGTTGCCGGTTCGAATCCAGACTTTGCGGCTGTCGCTCCTTTCATCCACCCAGATGTTGCTGACGGTGTCATCGCCCAGCCAGCGCCGTCCATGGAAGTATTGCCAGCGGTCCCAGCGGAAACCGGCGCGCGAATCAAAGCGCGCCGCGCCCTGATTGCCGCCGAGCCATACCGCGCCGGATTTCTCGCGCGCGAAGACTTTCAGACCTTCAACCGGTCCGCGTTCGGGGTTCTCCCACAACGCGCCGGGGTTTTCGGCACGAATTTCGGCGGGCACTTCGAGCGCATTGAGTGTGTAGTGACTGGCAAATTTTTGCGTTTGGGCAAAACACTGGCCGGCGGCAAGCGTTAGACCAGCGGTGAACAAAATCGTTCTTTGAACGCGCATCATAGGGAATGGGCTGTCCCTTTTCTTCTTCTGAAATGCGTTTTTACCTGACTTGCGGCCGCCCGGCCAGTGGGAAATTCTTCGTGAGTAGCGTGAGCTCACTCAACCTGACTGGCCGACGATTTGAGTCCCGCTTCAAGAAGCTCAGCGATGCGCCCGGCATCGAACACACAACCGCCCCACGTGCCGCCGCCGGCCTGCTGCAACGCGGCCCAGAGTTTCGTGTCCGCGGGCAGCGCGGGATCGGGCGCCAGATCCGGATGCGGATCGCGCCGCGCGAGAATTTGCGCGCCTTCCTCAGGAGTGAACCGACGTTCATCTTCGCCGATCAAATCCACGGTGCCTTCGAGTTTGTTCCGATCGATCAGAATACGAATCCAGTCGCCATCACGCACCTTCCCGATCGGCCCGCCCGCGAGCGCCTCGGGACCGATGTGGCCGACGCACGCGCCGGTGGAGACACCGGAAAAACGCGCGTCCGTCACCAGCGCGACATGCCTGCCGAAGGGCAGATGTTTGAGCGCTGAAGTCAGCTGGTAGGTCTCCTCCATGCCGGTGCCAAGCGGTCCGCAGCCAATGAGCACCACCACGTCGCCTGCCCTGATCTTTTTTTTCTTAAGCGCGGCCATCGCCTCCTTCTCGTGCATAAAGACGCGGGCGGGGCCTTCCTTGCGATACACGCCATCAGCGTCAACCACGCTCTGATCGATCGCCGCGCTCTTGATGACCGAGCCTTCGGGCGCGAGGTTGCCGCGCGGAAATGTGACCGTGCTCGCAAGGCCGCGCACGCGGGCCCTGTCCGGCGGCAGGATGACATCGTCCGGGTCAACGCCGTCCTGTTCGCGCAGAATTTCACGAAACCGCGCGCGGCGTTCGGACTGTTCCCACCAGTCCAGCACATCACCCAGTTTTTTCCCGCTGACCGTGAGCACACCGGTATCGAGCGCGCCCATCCGCCGCAAATGCAACATGACTTCCGGCACACCGCCGGCGAGAAAAACTCTCACGGTGGGATGTTGCGTCGGGCCGTTGGGTAGCACGTCAACCAGACGCGGCACACGCACGTTCACGTTGTGCCAGTCCTCGACGGTTGGCCGCGGAAGTCCGGCCGCGTGTGCGATGGCGGGGATGTGCAACAGCAGGTTCGTTGAGCCGCCGAACGCGGCGTGCACAATCATCGCGTTGCGAATGCTGGCGGATGAAAGCAAGTCACGCATGTGGACGCCACTCGCTTCAAGCTGGCACACCGCACGCGCCGAACGCACGGCCATGTCCGTCCATACCGGCTGGCCCGAGGGCGCGAGCGCCGAGTGCGGCAGCGACATCCCCAAAGCTTCCCCCACCACTTGCGAGGTCGCGGCCGTGCCGAGAAATTGACAGCCACCTCCCGGTGAGGCGCAGGCGCGGCAGCCGAGGTCCGCCGCCTCCTGCAACGAAATCAGCCCATGCGCGAACCGCGCGCCGATCGTTTGAACTTTTCCAGCATCCTCGCCATTGGCTGGTGGCAGCGTCACACCTCCCGGCACCAGCACGCAAGGCAGGTCACTCATTCCCGCCAGGGCCATCATCATCGCGGGCAAACCCTTGTCGCAGGTCGCCACGCCGATGACGCCCGAACGCGTCGGCAGCGAGCGGATGAGCCGTCGAAAAATTTGCGCGGCGTCGTTGCGATACGGGAGGCTGTCGAACATTCCGGTCGTGCCTTGCGTGCGGCCATCGCAGGGATCGGAGCAAAACGCGGCGAAGGGAATGGTTCCGAGCGAGCGCAATTCGTTTGCTGCGGCTTCGACGAGCAGGCCGATCTCCCAATGGCCGGTGTGATAGCCGAGCGCAATGGGCTTGCCATCGGGCGCGCGGAGTCCGCCCTGGGTGCTGAGGATGAGAAATTGCTTTCGGCCAAGCTCACGGGGATCCCAACCCATGCCGGCGTTCTGAGTCAGGCCGAAGACATCCCCGCTGGGTCGATTGAGCAGCATTTCCTCAGTCAACGGCAGACTGCCCGCGGGGCCGGCGGCTTTGGTCTGAATCCGATAAACGTCCGGCGAAGCCGCGCCCAGAATCTCGCTGTCGTTCATGGCGAGATTGAATCATCGCCGTGCGGTCCCACCAAGGAAGAACTGAAACGCCGGACACACGACGCCGACTTTACCGTGCGGCCCTTCCCTGCCATGATGCAACCGGACGAACGATGCGAGAACCAGAACACCGGGCGGTTGGAATGCGGGAGCTTGTTCATCTAAACTGCTAACCCGGGAGGCGCCATGCCGTTTCCACTCGCTCATCCCGCTGCGATTCTGCCGTTCCGTCGATGGTCCGGTAGGTGGCTCGATTTCAGCGCTCTGGTGATCGGGGCCGTCACACCGGACTTGAGCTATTGTTTCTTGACGGATGCCGGGCGGTATGGCGTCGGAGGTTTTGCCCACTCTCTGGGTGGGTGCCTTGGATTTTCGCTGCCGGTCGGCTGGATGTTGACCCTGCTTTTCTACTCGGTGGGCGGACCGCTGGTCGAGCGTCTGCCGGCGCCGCATCGGGAGGTCCTGGTGCCGCGTTGCCGGCAGTTTCCACGTTCGTGGCATACCATTCCGTTGTCGGTGCTGATCGGCGCAATTACTCACGTGTTCTGGGACGCGTTCACGCACGAGACGGGATGGTTCGTCGAGCGATCTGACCTCCTGCAGCAGATTCTGTTCACCGTGAACAACCGGCCTTTCAGAGTGTACTGGTTGCTTTGGCACCTCAGCACCTGGACAGGGATCGGACTGGTGTCGTGGTTCTACGCTCGTGCCGTCAAAAGGCGGACCGGCTCCGGGAGACTGTTTTTGGTCGGCGAGACGGGGCTTTACTTCAAATGGTTCGGCGTTTTGCTGCTTCCAACATTGGTCGTGTTACCCTTCACGCTGCATTCACTGGGGACCGAGTCATGGACGTCGCCTGCGTTCGGCCGCGCCCTCCGCGCGGCTCTGGCGATGTACGTGATTGTTCTGATTGCAGTGCTTGCCTGCGCAGGAGCCTGGTTGAAGGTGCGAGAGAGAGAAGGCGGTTGATTCGAAGCGCAGGTTGCGCATTTGGTCTCGACGCCAGACTTCTGACCTTCGACAAATACGGCGTGCGTATTTGCGTCATCTTCAATCCCGCTGCGAGAGGCGAGAAGGCGAAACGCTTTCGCCGCCACCTGGACGACTTTGGGGCGGAATGCGCCCTCAAGCCGACTACCGCCCCCGGCGCGGCCCGGACCCTCGCCGCCGAAGCGGTGCGCGAGGGTTTCGACATCATCGTGGCTGCCGGCGGGGACGGCACGGTGAACGAAGTGCTGAACGGGATCGGCGACGAGCCGGATGGATTTTCCCGAACACGCCTGGCCGTCCTCCCGTTGGGGACTATCAATGTGTTTGCGCGCGAGCTGGGTCTGCCGCTCGACGTCAATCGCGCCTGGGCGGCAATCCGACGCGGCCGCGTCACGGCCATTGATTTACCGCAGGTGGAGTTCACGGCGGGCGGCGAACCGCATCGGCGCTTTTTCGCCCAGTTGGCCGGAGCGGGACTCGATGCGCACGCGGTCGAGCTGGTGAACTGGAACCTTAAAAAGAAAATCGGCTTCTTCGCTTACGTTGTCGCGGCGTTGAAAGCCCTTCGCGGGCCGCAATCTGCAATTACCGCCGAAGGTGTCCTGAACCCCGTGACCGGTGAGCAGGTACTGGTCGGAAACGGACGTCTTTACGGCGGCTCGTTTGCGGTGTTTCCGGAAGCAAGACTGACGGACGGATTGCTCGACGTGTGTATTTTTCCGCGCGTTACCTGGTGGACCTTGATTGCGTGCGGATGGGGACTCGTTGTCGGTCGTCTGCACAGGTCGGGAGGCGCGCGGCATTTTCAAGCCGAATCGTTTTCCCTGAGTGCGCCAACCCGGACACCCTTTGAGCTCGATGGCGAAATGGCCGGCGAACTCCCGGCACGATTTTCAGTGCAACACCGCATGCTGCGGGTGGTCGTACCCTGAGTTCAACTGAGTGTTGGAAACGAACCGCAAGGCTCGCCGCCGGAACAGCCCCTCGTCTTCCCCGAAGATGAGTGCCGATGGTCAGTTGCTGTTACCATGTGGTAATCGCTTTATCACGACGCGGTCCGGTGTGACTGCCGCGATCGTATGAGCATCACGGTTGCGAAGAGGACCTTTGATGAATCCGGGTTCGCTCTTATTCCGAGTTGCGGTGAGATCACCAGCGCCGCACAATCCGTCCGGCGCGCAGAATAAATTCACTTTAATGTTTGCCGACTGCCACCATAATGGCACAAAAGCCGCTCAAATTTTGACCACCAAACCCGGAACTGAGTTGACAGACCGAACGAGTATCCCACCTCAAACCCGCCAGACACTCCTTATGCGCACTCCATCATTCGCCTTCGGGAAGTGGACGAATTTCCGCGTGTCCACTCTGTCAATTCGCTTCGTGATACTGGTCTTGTTCGCCGTTCTGTCAGCGCCATTTCCAGCAACCGCGCAGATCAGCGTCTGGACGCAACATAACGACAACGCGCGCACCGGCCAGAACACCAACGAAACCACGCTGACGCTCGCGAACGTCAACACGAGCACTTTCGGAAAACTGTTCACCTATCCGGTGGATGGATACGTCTATGCCCAGCCGCTCTACGTCCCGAGCGTGACTGTCAGCAACAAGGGCACGCATAACGTCCTCTTCGTCGCGACCGAGCATGACAGCGTTTACGCGTTCGACGCGGACAGCGCCAATGGTACGAATGCCGCGCCTCTCTGGCAGGTCAGCTTCATCAATCCCGCCTCTGGAATAACCACCGTTCCAAGCGGCGACGTGGGATCGGGCGACGTTGTTCCGGAAATCGGCATTACAAGCACGCCCGTCATTGACACGAACAGTCACACCCTTTATGTCGAGGTTAAAACGAAGGAGAGCGGTGTGTATCGTCACCGGCTTCATGCGCTGGACATCGGGAGCGGGGCGGAGAAGTTCGGCGGGCCGAAGTTGATCCAGGCCCGCGTGAACGGCACGGGCGATGGCAACGACGGCGCGGGTCACGTCCCGTTCAACGACCTCCGGCAGATGAACCGTCCGGGATTGCTTCTCCTCAACGGCGTGGTTTACATCGCATACGCCTCGCACGGCGACAACGGGCCGTATCACGGCTGGCTGCTCGGGTACGACGCGCAAACGCTCCAGCAAGTCGGAGTGTATAATACCGTCCCCAATGGTGGACTGGCAGGCATTTGGCAGGGGGGCACCGGACCGGCGGCGGATGCGCTGGGGAACATTTTTTTCGAAACGGGCAACGGGACGTTTTTCACGAACTATCCCAGCCAGACCACCAACAGTCTTGGTGACAGCTTTATTCGAGTGGCCACGACCAATTCTTCGCCGACCAACCTCCTGGTCATGGCCGATTATTTCACACCGTTCAACCAGGCAAGTTTGAATTCGGCCGACACTGACCTCGGCTCCGGCGGGACGGTCATCCTGCCCGACTCCGTCGGCAGCGCGGCGCATCCACACTTGCTGATCGGAGCGGGCAAGGAAGGACGAATCTATCTGCTCGATCGCGATAACATGGGCCATTTCAATTCCGCCAATGACAATCAGATCGTGCAATGGACTTCTCCTGGCACCATCAATGGATCAATGGGCGCCCCGGCTTATTTTAATCGCACCATCTACTATTTTGGGGGTTATGGCGGACCGCTCAAAGCATTCAGCATGACCAACGGACAACTCGGCAACGGCACGACCAGTGTGACGCCCACTGCTCAAGGCACCAACAGTTGGGGGTTTACGGGTTCCTCGCCCAGCATTTCGGCCAACGGCACGGCCAACGCCATCGTCTGGGCTTTGCAGAACGACGCCTACGCCAGCAGCGGTCCGGGCGTTCTGCACGCCTACAATGCGACCAACATCGCGAGAGAAATCTATAACAGCTCCCAGGCGGGAGTGCGCGACCGTCTCGGGGGCGCGGTGAAATTCACCGTGCCGACCGTGGCGAATGGCAAGGTCTATGTCGGCTCGGAATCCAGTGTTTCGGCATTTGGCCTCGCCGGTGGATGGACAGCGGCGCCGACGATTTCACCGAACGGCGGTGTGTTTACCAACTCGGCCACTGTTACAATCTCCACGACGACGCCTGGCGCCACGATTTATTACACGCTCGATGGCTCGACTCCGACGAGTGCCTCGACGCTCTACACCAATGCCATCACGATCACCAATTCGGGCGCGGTAAAGGCCTTTGCCACGAAGGCCGGTCTGGTGGATAGCGCCGTGGTGACGGCCACGTTTCTGAACAGCCTCGTCGTTGGAAAAGGGACGGGACTGACCGGACATTACTGGACCAACACGACAACACCGTCAACCAATGGGACGCCAACCCTGACGCGCATTGATCCGACGGTGAACACCAATTGGGGCAACGGATCGCCGGATCCAAGCATCACCGCGGATCACTTTACCGTTCTCTGGACCGGCCAGGTGCAGCCCCAGTTCAACGAGACCTACACCTTCTATACGACCACCGATGACGGTGTTCGTTTGTGGGTGAACAACCAGCTCATCATCAATCAATGGATTGATCAGGGGCCGACCGAGTGGACCGGCACCGTCAATTTGGTCGCCGGCCAACGCTACGACATCAGGATGGCCTACTACGAAAACGGGGGTGGCGCCGTGGCACAACTATCCTGGAGCAGTCCGTCCACAGCCAAAGCCATCATCCCGACAAGCCAGCTCTATCCTACCGCCGATGTTCCTCCGACGGTCACAATGACCGGTCCGGCTAATGGAACTGTCTTTACCGCCGACTCGGCCGCTGTTCTGGTAAGCGCCAATGCCAGCGATTCGGACGGGAGCGTGTCAAAAGTTGATTTCTACGCCGGCACGAAACTGATCGGCACGTTGACCAACGGTCCTTACGCGTTCACGTGGACCAAGGTTGTTCCGGGTGCTTACGCTCTGACAGCCGTTGCCACCGATAACGGCGGAATTGTCGCCACTTCCGCGCCGGTGAACATTACAGTCAACGCCGCCTACAGCGTTGGATACGGCCTGACCAACCGGCCCGTGGGCACAGCCTTCCTGAACATGCCGAAGTCCGCCGCGGGCGCGTTCCCCTTGCTGTTGTCGCAAACCGGGGCGTTCGCGGACGTGCCGACGCTTGCGCACGCGAACGGGCTGATCTCCTACACGGTCAACACTCCGTTATGGTCGGACGGCGCGTATAAGACACGGTGGTTGTCAGTGCCGAACGACGGCGCGCCATTCACGCAAGGCGAACAAATCGGATTCGCGACCAATGGTGAATGGACGTTCCCGGCGGGCACGGTTTTTGTGAAGCACTTTGAACTGGCCACCAACGATCTCGACCAGACCATGAAGCGGCGACTCGAAACGCGCCTGCTCGTGCGCGACACCAATGGCGCTGTTTACGGCGTCACTTACAAATGGCGGCCGGACTACAGCGACGCCGACCTGCTCACCACCAGCCTGAGTGAGGACATCGTCATCCAAACCGCCAGCGGCACACGTACACAGACCTGGTATTATCCTAGCCCGCAAGACTGTCTCACCTGCCACACCCCGGCGGCCAACTACGTGTTGGGCGTGAAGACGCGTCAGTTGAATGGAAACCTCCTGTATCCGGATTCGGGCCGCACCGACAACCAGCTTCGAACGCTCAATCAGCTCGGCCTCTTCTACCCGCCGATCACGAACGAGTTTGATATCACGAACTATCCACACCTCGTCGCGGTGACGAATACCGGCGCGACACTGGTTGATCGCGCCCGCTCCTATATCGATGCCAACTGCGCCCAGTGCCATCGGCCCGGCGGCACTCAGACCACGTTCGATGCGCGCTACGACACACCTTTGACAAACCAGAACATCATCAACGGCATTCTGGTGAAAGGCGACCTCGGCTACGACAATGCGCGCGTCGTCGTGCCCAAAGACGTTTTGCGCTCCGTGCTTTACGATCGCATGAACACCGTCGATCCGCTGGTCAAAATGCCGCAACTGGCAAGGAATGTCATCGATACCAACGCGGTGATTGCCATGGCGGACTGGATCAACAGTTTGCCGGGCGTGCCCGCGCTTGACCCGCCGACGATCAATCCGCCCGGTGGCGCGGGCGTCGGGTCCCTGACCGTCACGATTCAACACAGCGATGCAACAGCCAGATTGTATTTTACAGTGGATGGCTCGCTGCCCACGACCAACTCGACGCTTTACACCGGACCCGTCACGGTGACGAACAGTGTGACCTTGAAAGCCGTGGCGTTCGACACCGGGTTCAATAACAGCGTCGCGGCGACGGGGACGTTTACGATCCGGCCACCGATACAGCTCGTTTCCGCGTCGTTCAACGGCAATGGGCAGTTTCAGGTGGATTTGCAGGGTCAGGCTGGCAAAACATACATCTTCCAGGCGTCCACCAACCTGATCGACTGGGTGCCGATCAGCACGAATATCGCTCCGGCCAATCTGTTCCAATTCGTTGATCCGTCATCCACGAACTATCCGTACCAGTTCTACCGCGCACTTGAGGAGCCGTAGGCCGGCCGCGCCCGATGGACGGCTGGCGCGGCGCTGCCAGGTGGGTTCGCCGCGAGTTCAAGCGGGTTGTCTTGGCTGCGCGGCACATTTACGCTCCCGGTGATGCATCTCCGCCCCCGCGCCGTTTCCGCGTTAGTCGCCGGCTGCGTCTTTGCGTCGGGAGCCGCGGGACTCGCTTACGAAATAGTTTTCGCGCGGTATCTCGGGCTTTTTCTCGGTCACGACGGCTACGCGGTGGTGGCCGTGCTGGTCGCGTTCATGGGCGGGTTGGCCATCGGCAACTCCTGGTTCGGCGGCAAAGTGGATCAACGTCCGGACAAGGCCCTCCGATTTTACGCGTGGCTGGAAATCGGAATTGGTCTCTATGCGCTCGGCTTTCCCGCGGTTCATTTCACATCGAAACAACTGTTTCTCCGGCTTGCTGGCGCGTGGCAACCCGGTGGCCTCATGTTGATTGTCCTCAAATTCATCTTCGCGACGCTGACGATTCTACCCCCGGCCATTCTTATGGGGGGAACACTGCCCGCCGTCGTGCGTTTCGCCACACGCTCGCTGTCAGAACTGCGCGGGAGGGTCGCTTCACTTTATTTTACCAACAGTCTCGGCGCGGTCTTTGGCTGTCTGGCGTCCGACTTCTGGTGGATTCCCGATTTCGGCTTGCCGGCAACCCTCCGGGCCGGCGCCGTGGTGAATTTGCTGGTCGGCATTCTCGCGTTGTCTTTGAGCCGTGCAGTCTCGACCAGGAAAGAACGTGCCTCCGGGCCGTCTGCCGCGGCGGCGGAAGAATCCGTGTCGCCCGCTCAAACAAGACTGGTGATGACCGGCATCGCCATCTCCGGTTTCGCGGCGATGCTTTACGAAGTGGCGTGGACCCGGTTATTGGCGCTGACGCTTGGCTCGACCACGCATGCGTTTTCACTGATGCTGGCCGCATTCATCGCCGGCATTGCGGCGGGCGCGTGGGCCATCGCGCGATGGCGTGTGCTGCGACGAAGTCTCGCAGCGTTCGCGCAAGTGGAAATCGTTCTGGGGGTGGTCGTGTTCATTTCGCTTCCGTTGTATTCGCACCTCCCTTACGCGTTCGCAAAGTCCGCCGCCTGGCTTGCCTCTGATTCGGGGGCTTACCCGCTTTACGCCAGTTTGCAAGGCGTCCTCTGCTTCGCGGTCATGTTCATGCCCGCGCTGCTGCTCGGTGCGACACTGCCGTTGGCGAGCCGCGCGGCGGCCACGGACACCGCCGGCGCAGGTAAAACCGTTGGGCGGGTCTTTGCCCTGAATACGCTCGGCGCGGTCGTCGGAACCATCTCCACAGGTTTATGGCTGATGCCGACGCTCGGGCTTGCCAGCACGTTTGGAGTCGGCATTGCGGCCAATCTGGCGGCTGGCGCGATCATCTGCCGCGGCACGATGCCTTCGATCAAGAGCTGGCTCATCCCCGCGGCGGCGGTGTTTTTGTTTGGCGTTCCCTGGATTTGTGGCAGGGCCTTTGACTCCGAATGGCAGCGCGTGTTCACGCTCGGATTGTGGCGACAACCCCGCTCGATCGCTTCGCTGGCGGAGTTCAAAAGTGTCGTCCGGGAAAACAATTTGAAATTCTATCGCGACGGTGTGGTCGCGACGGTCAGCGTCAACGCGTGGACCGAAGGCGGAACGGAACAGCTGAACCTGCGCGTCAATGGAAAGCCGGACGCGAGCACCGCCGGCGACATGCCCACGCAACTTTTGCTCGGTCACTTGCCGATGCTGCTGCGCCCGCAATCGGAGCACGTGCTGGTCGTTGGCCTCGGCAGCGGCGTCACTTGCGGCGCGGTGGCGCGCCATGCTTCGGTTAAACAAGTGGACGCGGTGGAAATTTCGCCCGACGTAGTTGCAGCAGCGCGACTGTTTTCGGCCTACAACCATCAGGTGCTGGAAGACCCGCGGTTGCGACTGACCGTTGACGACGCGCGCTCGTTTCTGCAAACGACGGACCAAACATACGACGCGATCATCAGCGAGCCGTCCAATCCGTGGATCGCCGGCGTCGCCGGACTCTTCACACGCGAGTTTTTTGAGAGCTGCCGCGCCCGGCTCCGCTCCGATGGTCTGATGGCTCAATGGATCCACCTGTACGACAACAACCAGGCGGCACTCGAAGTGGTGATGCGGACGTTTTCATCCGTCTTTCCAAACGTGGCGGTGTGGCAAAGCGAGGAACTCGATCTGATTCTCGTCGGCTCAGCCCGGCCCTGGAAAGCGGATCTGACCTCGTTGCTCGCTCGATTCGACGAAGCGGACGTCCGTGCCGACCTTGCCCGCGCGCGCATCAACCGGCCCGCTGTTCTGCTCAGCCGGGAGATTATTTCGCAATCGTACGGCCGGTTTCTCGCCGCGCCGGCCGGTCCGGTACAAACGGATTTGAAGCCTGTTCTGGAGTATCTGGCGCAACGGGCTTTCTTTGCTCATGAGAACGCGGCGCAATGGCTGCAACTGGACGAAAACCTTTCAACGCATGCGGACACGCTTCTCGCCGAATATTTGCGGAGCCACCCGCTGACCGTGGAAGACTATCGCGCGTTCGCGGAATTCTATTTCGCCTATCACCTGCCCGCGCCTGAACTTTTGCGCAGCCTCTGTCTTCGCTGGCAGGAAGACCCGGCCGCGCAGGGCGCACTGATCGAACTGCTGCCGCGTTTGCCGCCGCTGGGCACGACACCGGAACTCGAAGCGCTGAGGTTTACGGCGTTGCGCGAAAACCTGCTCGCACGCGCGGACAAAGACCCCGGGCTGCTGCGCCATTACGCGAAACTTCTGCTTCAAGTTTATCGCTCGCAGCGCTCCGTTTTTTATTTTCCCCGGGCCACGGAACTGCAAACCGTCCTGGAACGACTGCTCACTGCGGACCCGGCCAACCTGCCATCCTACCAACTCCAACTCGCGGAACTCGCCTGGGATCGTGGCGACACGGAGGGCTGCATTCGCCTGAGCCGCAAGGCGCTGAGTGCCGACAATCGTTCATCGTCGGAAAACGACGCGGCTTTCGCGCGCTTCGCTGAGGCGCTTCTGTTGACGGGGCGGCGCGACGAAGCGCTGGAATCGTGCCGCCGCGGGCGCGACGCGGGCCATGGTGGTCCGCGCCTGGAAATGGTTGCGCGCAGGGTCGCGGCGTCTGAAGCGAGCCCCCGCCGTTGAACGCCGTCCGGGAGCCTCAAGTTTTGGATGCGCCCGCCCTTTTGCTTTGACAGCTTCCAGTTTTGACGGTGCAATTCAGTCGAATTCATTTTGAAAACAGGAGAAATATTATGACAATGAAATCCGTTGCGCTCGTTCCTTTCGTTGCCCTGGCCGCCGTGTTTGCGACGCCGCCCGCGTTCGCAGAGAAAATTCCCGATGAGTACAAGACCGGCGGGTTCGCCCTCGGCTGCCAGGCTTACACGTTCAATCGCTTCAGCGTTTTCGAGGCGATTGAAAAAACCGCGCAGGCCGGCGGCAAAGTCATCGAGTTTTTCCCGGGCCAGAAGCTCAGCGCGGAGGAGCCGAATGTGAAGTGGGACCATAATGCCGCGGACGACGTCGTCGAAAAAGTGAAGGCTCAACTCGCCAAATACCACCTCAAAGCCGTGAACTATGGCGTTGTGGGCATACCGAAGGACGAAGCCCAGGCGCGCAAGATTTTCGAGTTCGCCAAAAAGCTTGGCCTGTATGGCATCACCACGGAATCCGTGGATGCCATTGATACCATCGAGAAGCTGGTGAAGGAATATGACATCCGGGTCGGGTTCCACGATCATCCGAAGCGCGCGAATGATCCAAGCTATAAAATGTGGGACCCGAATTACGTCCTGTCGGTCGTGAAAAACCGCGACCGCCGGATCGGCTCGTGCGCGGACACCGGGCATTGGGTGCGCTCGGGACTCAAGCCGGTGGATTGTCTGCGGATCCTCAAGGGCCGGATCATCAGCAGCCATCTCAAGGACCTGAACGAATTCGGCAAACTGGAAGCGCACGATCTGCCCTACGGCACGGGCGTTTCGGACGTGCCCGCAATCCTGGAGGAGCTGAAGCGCCAGAAATTCGAGGGCAACATCTCTATCGAATACGAATACGCCTGGGACCATTCGGTGCCGGAAGTGGCGCAGTGCATCGGCTTCGTGCGCGGTTACGAGGCGGCGAAAAAGTAGCGTCATATTATTTTCGGAATGCAGGACCCTGTCGGCGCTGTGAAGCTTTTTGGGGAGGGTCATCATTCTTTTGCGATTGGGGGTCGCGAGGAGTGTCGCCTGCCGGCATGAAAGTTTTTCCTTCCGAGACAAGACCAACAAAATCGGGCAATTTAGGTTTTCGCAGGAGATGTTGTTGCTTGGTCGTTGCCTGTTCTTCTGAGAAGCGTCGTTGACTCAGGGAAGAAAAGCAGTAGAGTGGTCACGCAACAGGAAGTTTAGGAGATCACCATGCGAAGCAGGAACGACTGTCGCACCAGTCCAAGTGGCTTTACGCTCGTGGAGCTGCTCGTGGTCATCGCGGTCATTTCCATCCTCGCGGCACTGCTGCTGCCCGCGCTCGCTAAGGCCAAGGCTTCGGCCAAGTCCGCCGCCTCCAAAAGCAATCTTCGACAGTTGGGTCTGGCCTTGAACATGTATGTCGATGACTACAACAGATACCCTGGCCGCCGACGTTACTCACGAGGTCTGATAGGTACTTTGGAAACGGAGCCCGTCGACAAAGCTCTTCTCCAGATCGCCCCGTTTTTGTTGATGCCTGGCGAGCGTTTCGGCGACATCGAACTTATTTCGCGTCGCCGATTGGTATGGCACTGCCCGACTGTGGCACCCACGAACCTACCGAATTTGTTCACAAACGAACTAAATATGCGCTACGTGCCAAGCTATGGCTATAACGCAAGAGGAGCTGCAGCTATGAGTGATGAGGTGGATTTGGGTCTGAGTCCACGGGTCGTCGAATTGCTACCCTCAGACGTTGCACCGTCACCTGTGGTTATGCGGGAAATACGAGCTTCCGACGTATTGGTGCCTGTTGGGATGATTGCGTTCGGTGACGACTCGTCCCCATCGCTCCTCTACGATGAGATCTCGACAGTTGCACCCCTTTTAGGAGACCGGCACCGCCACGGCGCCAACGTCGTTTTTTGTGACGGCCACGTGAAATACGCCAAGCAGAGAAAGTGGGTGGAAGCCACAGACACGATGCGCCGCCGCTGGAACAACGACGATCAACCACACCCGGAAACGTGGTGAACGTGTGTTCACCCTCCGCAACTCTGGTTTTCGTCAGTCCAAGAGAAAGGCAGATAAATGAAAAGGAGTATTGCTTTAGAAAAGGAAA
>DATNDF010000264.1 GCA_035607015.1 Candidatus Angelobacter sp.
CACGGGATTGAACCCCGCTTTGCGATAGGCGACAAGATGGCAGTCATTGACGATGAATCCGGCGCCAAGTATGCCGATACGAAAGTCTTTTCGGTGAGGCAAGCGGGAATGAATCTTCAGGTCCACGTCCGTTGTTGTGTGTGGTCCGAATCATAGCCGTCTCGTGAGCAATAGACAAGCTGAACGCGGTCGGGATTTTGCCGGTCAGTTTTTGCTTGGAGATCAAGAATCAAGCCCGTTCCGTGTCGGGTCGCGCGTTCAAATCAACACGCACCACCGATAAAAAAATCGCTGGCGATCAGCCGGGATGCCTTCAGCAAGGCGCGAATCTGCCAGCCCGGGCACGCTGGCTTCAAAGAGGGAGTGTTTCGCAGGAAGCACCAAGGTTCGGGATGAAAAGCTGAAGAAGAATTTTGTGCGATAAACTGCCAACTCTCCCCGTGTGCGTTGCCTCTCCATCGGGCTGGGAAGGGGGACGTGTGTTGTCGCGCTCGCGCCGGCGCTCCGATTTTAAGCGGGTGGTGCAGATGCTTGTGTGGTTGATAGACAACGCAGTTCTGCTTGTCCCGTTTCTGGCCACTCTGCGAAATGGTGTTTCGCGTTTGTCAGAACCCGGCCACTGTGCGCCCCGATGTAAGCGGGAAAATCCGGATGTTTGAGATGAAAGTACGCAATCCGCGCTACAAAACGCGAAAAGACCAGCGCGATCGCCATGCTGGTATGGAACGAGCTAGGATGCAGATCGAACAGAACATGAGCAAACGCAAGAAACATTCAGTCTTTCTGAAGGCGCTTATACTTCACGGCGACGCGGAAGGGCGGTCCCTGTTGCAGGAAAAAATGCAACAAGCGGAGCGGGACGAACTATGCGCCTGGCGTGCCTTGTGGCTCGTCAGTCTGTTGGCGGCCTTTTCCTGCTGCGGCATCTGTTATTCGGCCGTGCTGATTCCTGAGTTCTTCCAAAACTCGTCGCACATCGTGGTGAAAATCTTTTCCGGCCTCGGTCTGGCATCCGTGATTTGCGCCATCGGATTTTTATCCTTCTGGCTCTGGTGTCGCGGCGTGCTTAACCGGACACACGAAGATTGCCGACGTTTCGTGATGGCGACGTTGGAGCCCGGCAGCCGCTCTAAATTGTCTGTTCGGGCCGCGGACGACGGCCTCAACACAGGTGCGGCCGACGTCTTCGGAGCGAGGACGGGACTGGTCAGCGCACCGACTGTTCCTACGCATCAGACTTACTCGCAGCTTTTCAGCCTCCGCCGGAGCCATTGAGTTCCTGCAGAAACTGATTTTTCGCCGCCCGTGTTGGCTTAACCGCCCCGCCTTCCTTCTTCGATTTTTTTCGCACGAGTCTATCGATGGTTTCATCGCCGTTGCCTTCGCGTAATCCGCGGGGCACCTTTCTCCTTGGGTGTGTGACCAATTAAAGTGCGGAACCAAAGCGAGCCAGAAGCATCGTAATTACACGGACAGACGAAGCAGACCGGTGTGACGATTTCACCGTCCGCCGGACCGCATGACGGGCGAAATTCCCTCGGCGGAATTGTTTTGCTTCGTCTGCTCGTGGAAGCCTGGTCGGATGAAACTTCAACCAATTGAACAGTCGGAAAGGAGTCTGTCAGCATGAAAACGTTGTTTCGATGCACGTCGGATTTTTGGAAATTGGTGCTCACCGCGATATTGCCCATGGGATTATTGGCAATGGGCGCCGCGGCTCTCGCCGATCACGGCGAGGATGAAGGCGGCGATGATGGTGGCCGGAGGTCACCGTTTCCACTGACCGGATTGGCGCACGGCTACATACAGATCAATCTGGTCGCCGACATTTCCGGACCGGCCCTGAACACGGATACGAATCTGTTGAATCCATGGGGTCTCGGGATCGGTCCAAGAGGGAGTCTCATTGTGGCGGAAAATCACGCGGGCCAGGCGGCATTTTATGGCCCGGGTGGGCAACCCGGCCGAATGTCGATCCAGGTGGATGATGATCCCACTGGTCTTGTCATCAATCATTTCGCGGACGATTTCCTGATCGGCGACGGGACAAACTCGCGTCCGGCCTCGTTGCTGTTCGCCACTGAATCAGGAAAGATTCTTGGTTGGAATGCCAACGTGGACCCGGCCAGCGCGGCCGTCGTCGCGGACAACTCCGCTTCCAACGCCGTTTACAAGGGCATCGCCCTGGCGCGGACACGCGCGGGCGCGATGCTTTATGCGACGGACTTTCACAACGGTAAAGTGGACATGTTTGACAGTTCCTTTCACTGGGTCGGTTCCTTCACGGATTCGACCGTGGACGCCGGCTTCGCTCCGTTCAACGTTCAAAACATCGCCGGCTGGCTGTTTGTCACGTTCGCCAAGCAACTCGGTCCCGACAATGAAGACGACGAGGCGGGGCCGGGCAATGGTTTCGTGGACATTTTCCGGCCGGACGGTCGCCTCGTTCGGCGCTTCGCTTCGCACGGCAGGCTTGACTCACCGTGGGGACTCGCTGTCGCACCGCGGAGTTTTGGCAGGTTTCGCGATACGCTACTGGTCGGCAATTTCGGCGACGGGCGTATCAATGCCTACAGTCTCCGCAACGGAGCGTTCCTCGGTCAGCTTGCGGACGTTCATGGTACGCCGATCCAGATCGAAGGATTGTGGGCATTGCGCTTCGGCCACGACGCCAATTCCGTCCGTGACGATGAAGATGATGACGATCGGGGTGGCAACGCTCTTTATTTTACCGCCGGGCCGGGTGGCGAGGAGCACGGATTGCTCGGCTTGATCGTGCCCGCGCAACGGTTTCGCCACGGAGATTAGAATTCTTCGCCGAGGGGATACGGCTCGGTGGAAGTCTAAAACGTCGGGTCGTCGTGGGTTGGACATCGGCGTGACGGTGAAGGTTTGGTGATAAACGCGAACAAACCGCCGTCACGCCGGGTTTCTGTACGGAGGCTGACAAAGACAGGCCGGACGGTTAAGGTCGCGGCCGCGCATGACGAAACAGGCACCGAGTTTTTTCACGGGGCTCCTTCTCGCATTTCTGTTGATGTTCTTCGCGGCGTTCCTGTTCTATCCCGTCAGCTTCATGTTAAAGGGGGCGTTCGTCAGCGGCGGCAGATTCAGTCTCGAATACTTCGCGCTTGTGTTGAAAAGCCCGCTGGAGCGTGAATCGATCTTTAACAGTTTTGTCATTGCGTTCCTGACGACAGTGACGACGACACTCGTGGCGCTTCCCTTGGCGCATTGGATGACGCGGCTGACCTTTCGGGGAAAAGCGCTCCTCAGCGGGCTGCTGTTGATCCCCATGATTATGCCGCCATTTGTGGGTGCGATTGGACTGTCGCAACTGCTGGCCCGGTTCGGCTCGCTCAACCTGTTCCTGATGAAGCTCGGCCTGTTGGCGCCCGACAAGCCGATTGACTGGCTGGGGCAGGGTGGCTTTTGGGGGATCGTCATCCTCCAGGTGATGAATCTCTACCCCATCATGTTTCTCAATGTCTCGGCCGCGATGGCGAACGTGGATCCCTCGCTGCGCGAGTCGGCGCAAAATCTCGGCGCGCGCGGCTGGCGATTGTTCAGGACGGTCACGCTGCCGTTGATCCTGCCGGGTTATTTCGCCGGCGCGGTCATCGTGTTCATCTGGGCGTTCACCGATCTGGGGACACCGTTGATCTTCGGCTTTTCCCGTGTGGTGCCGGTGCAGATTTTTGACGCGGTCAACGACCTCAACACAAACCCCATGGGCTACGCACTCGTGGTCTTCGTGCTCGCGCTGACCCTGGCGCTCTTTTTCGTCAGCAAACGGTCCCTTTCCGGGCGGCATTACGAGATGATGGCCCGAGGGCACACGGCGGGAGCCGAAGCGCGGGCGACTCCTCGGCAGACGGTTGTCGTTTGGTCTGTGATGCTGGGGGTTATCGGTATCGCACTGTTGCCCCACTTGACGGTCATCGTTCAGTCGTTCTCAGAAAACTGGTTTCTATCCATCTTGCCGGCAAAGTGGACCTCCGCGAACTATTCCGAGGTCTTTGGCCACGGACTGACAGCATCGAGCATCAGGAACAGCCTGCTTTATTCGAGCTTCAGCGCCCTGCTCGATCTGGCGCTCGGTGTGGTGATCGCCTGGCTGCTGACTCGCAAACGGATTCCGTTTGCCGGATTGCTGGACGCACTGGCGATGCTTCCGTTGGCTCTGCCCGGACTCGTGCTGGCGTTTGGCTATGTGGCCGGATTTGACTTCAGGATTTCCTGGCTCAATCCGCGCAACAATCCGTCTTTGCTCCTCGTCGTCAGTTACAGTGTGCGACGGCTGCCCTACATCGTCCGCTCCGCGTACGCCGGCTTCCAGCAAACCAGCATCACCCTCGAAGAAGCGTCGGCAAACCTTGGCGCGTCGCCGTTACGGACCCTGTGCAAGATCACCCTGCCGCTGGTGATGGCAAATCTTGTGGCCGGGACGATCCTCACGTTTTCCTTCGCCATGCTGGAGGTGAGCGACGGACTCATTCTGGCGATGCGTGAAAAATTCTTTCCGATCACGAAAATGATCTGGCAGGTGATGGGGCGGGTTGATCCCAACGCTCCCAGCGTCGCGTGCGCGCTTGGTGTCGTCGGCATGGTCATCCTGAGCGCCAGTTTGCTTGTGGCTGCGAGGATTCTCGGCCGGAAAATGGGCCAACTGTTCCGCGCATGAAGGCAGGCCGGCGCGGGCGTCTTGTCGCCCCCGCGTCATCGCATCGCCTTAAGCTGCCAGCGCGCCACGTAAGGATCGAGTCGAGCGAAAAAAAAGTAGGCCCAGCGTTCCTTGAATTTGTTCCAGAGCGTGCGCGACTTTCGCCACAGCATTCGGTGCACCTGCCGTGAGCGCGAGAGATGGTCCGCGAAAATGTCCCGCGCTTCGGTCACGGTTTGTTCGGCGGTCAGGCGCACGAGCAGTTCATAATTTATGTTCAGGCTGCGCGTGTCGAGGTTCGACGAGCCTGCGTAGGCGACACCGTCCACGACGACCAGCTTCGTGTGGAGAATTTGCGGTTCGTATTCATAAATTTCCACGCCCGCGCGGAGCAGTCGCTGAAAGAGGCTGCGTGCGGCCAGTTGCATCAGCGGCACGTCGGATTTGCCGGGCAGGATCAACTGCACGCGGCCGCCGCGCCGCGCCACATGCATGAGCGCGCGGCGCAACCGCAAGGGTGGCAGAAAATAGGCCGCGACGATTTGTACGGTCCGCGCGTGAACCAGGTCTCTTCGCAATGCCAGCTTGATCGGGCTCCGGCCGCGGCCCGGCCCGCTCAACAACAATTGCCCCGCGGGCTCCGACGTATTTTGTCGAACGGGCCTCCTGCGCAGACGGATGAAGCGTTTGTGTTTGAAATCGGCGCGGGCGAACATGTCATCGAAGGAGGCGGACAGTTCCTGCGCGAGCGGGCCGGTGACTTGCAGGCCGAGATCGCGCCAGCCGCGCGTGATCCCGTCGCCCTGCCACTCGGGCGCGATGTTGAAGCCGCCGATGATGGCCGACTCTTCGTCGCACACCAGCAGCTTGCGATGGTTGCGGATGTTGAAGCGCTTGAGCGCGATCGGATTGAACCAGCGCATGTCGCCGCCGGCCTTTCGCAGTGGCTCCCAGAAACTGTCCGTCAGTGTGATCGACCCGAACGCGTCAACGAGGGCCTGCACCCGGACGCCACGTCGGGCGGCGCGCACCAGTTCGTCTCGAAAACTCTGGCCTAATCGCCCGGAACTGAAAATGTACATCTCCAGTTTAAGGAAACTGCGGGCGGCGGAAATGGCCGCCAACATTGCGGCGAAGGCATCGTCACCGGTGCGCAACCAGCGAAACCCGATGGCTTCGGACGATGACATGGTCGCGAGAGTACCGGGCCGGTTGGGAATTGCAATCGGTGGCTAAACAATCCTTGGTCGGAGCGGGACAAGATTTGCGCACGCTTATTTGAAGCGAGCAAATGGACGCGATCTCTTCTCCATTTATCGTCTGTGCGTCATGAATTTTGGCGGTGACGTCTTTTCGGAGGACCGTTTGGCGCGTTGGTTCGCGATCCGTCCTGGTTTTGGTTGATTCGATGTTGTGCGCGCGGCGCCTGTGAAACCGCCGGTCACAGACGTCGCGACTCCGCAAACCTTGCCCGCCATGTCAGATTTTCCCCTCCAAAAGCAGTCTGAGGACGTGCCGGTGGCAATGAGGCTCGTCCTCGGGGCAGTGACAAAGCAATGTCATCGGCTGGCGTCGGGCCAATTCCTGGAGCAGACGGAGAGTAAACTTCTGGCCGTGATTCCTGATTGTCTTGTTTCGCAGGTCAACTCCACCGCCTTCAAACAGTTCCGCGCGATAACGACGGCTGAACTCGGCCCATGTGACGGCGCCGGACTGGAACTGGCGAAGCAGCCGTTCGCTCGGGCCGAGATTGGCCATCCACACATCGTAACGATTCGGAGGCAGCCCCCGACCGCGAAGTCGGCTGGCCAGGATGCGCAGGCCGTCTGTTTGCGGCTCAATCGGCGAGTGCACCGATTTGGTGCGGACCTTCAGGATTGATTTCGGGGCGGGCATATCACAGGTCGTGGTCGAAAACCCGGTTCAGGACCGATGGACGGAAAGCTTGCGGTGTGGCGCGGCCACCGCTGGCTTTTTCAACACCGACAAACGATTGATTCATTATCGTCCAGAACAATGTCTGAAAATCGACCCTCTGAACAGCACTGACAAATTGTTGAGTTACCCGTTCGCCGCATTGCCCGCGCTAAGAATTCGGGGTTGCCGGTCTGATTCCACCGACCGCGCGAATTTGTCAACCTGACCGGCTTCAAATCAGTTCCTTCACCGGGTCACGGTCGTCCAGCAGGTACTGCGGACGGCCATTGTGGTCGGGAAGTGTCGCCGAGGGATCGATGCCCAGCACATGGTAGAGCGTGGCCAGAATGTTCTGGGGAGTGTAAGGACGGGTGACAGGATACTCGCCGCCAGAATTGGTGGCACCGACGAATTGTCCCATCTTCAGCCCGCCGCCTGCGAACAGCACGCAGCCGGCAGCCGGCCAGTGATCGCGTCCGCCGAATTTATTGAGCCGGGGCGTGCGCCCGAACTCGCCCCACACGACCACGCACACGTCCTCGTGCAGACCGCGCTCGTGCAGGTCGGTGATCAGCGCGGACAGGCAGTTGTCATAAAGTGGCAGAAGCGAGCGGTATGATTCGAAGATCGTGGGCAGGCCATCCGCGCAATGGTGATCCCACAGGCCCACCTGCATTGAGACAAACGGCACCCCGGCCTCTACGAGACGGCGCGCCCGCACGAACGCTTCCCAGTCCCAGGCCACCGGGCTTGGTGAATGGGAATACATGAATTTATTGCCGCCGGACCGGTAACGATCCAACGTCTCGGCCTTCTCGTCGCTCAGGTCGAACGCCCGGCGTGTCCGGCCACTCGTCAACATGTCCAAAGCCTGTCCCGTGAAAGCGTCGAATGCCTTCATTTCGCCGCTGGCATCCACGTCTCGCCGCAGCGTGTCCAACTGGGTAAGCAGTTCTTTTCGGCTCTTCAACCGCGACAAGTCCACCTGCCGGTTCAACTCCAGGGTCCGCAATCCGCGGTTGTCGGGCACGAAGGCGCGGTGCTGCGCGCCGACCCAGAGCGGTTGCTCCGCTTCTGCGATCTCCTGGTCATCCCCCTTAAGGCTTACAAATTTTGGCAGCTCGAGGTTGGGCCGCGGAGCCAGACGGCTGACATACGATCCGAACGAGGGTCGGCGGTCCCGTTTGGGAAAGCCGGTGAATATTTCGATCCGTTGGTGGTCCGGTTCCTGCCACGTCGCGCTCCGCACCACTGCGAACTTGTCCGCGATCCTCGCCTGTCGCGGCAGCAATTCGCTGATTTCCATGCCCGGCACGTTGGTCTTGATCGGCCGGAACTCTCCCCGGATCTCCGATGGCGCGTCCGGCTTCAGGTCGTAAGTGTCCACATGGCTGGGTCCGCCGCCGAGGCAAATCATAATGACCGATTTTCCGCGGCCCCCGGGAGTCACGGCGCCTTGTGCCTGGAGACGCAGTAAGTCCGGCAGCGCCAGCCCACCCAACGCCAGACTCCCGGCTTTTAGAAAACTGCGGCGCGAGAGACCGTCGCAGAACTGCTCAGGACCACCGTGGAAAAAGGTCAGCATGGCCGCAGAGAGCATACCCCCTGACCGGAATCCGGACAACAAGAAGTCATCAAAAAAAGCGCCCGTGTTGTCTGGTGAGGCCTTGTTGTTCGTTTGACGGGTTCCGACTCGGCCCTGCCGGCTTCACGGACTGTTCGTCCACATCCGGGTCATTGTCAGGCCAGCGCTTCCCGACAAAATTTGATGGCGCGCGCAATTTCGGTCATGCGATCCGAACCCGGTGGAATCTTGTATTCAAACTCGATCGTGCCCTGGATGTTCCAATGGTTGTCCCGGATCAAGCGAAGCACTTCCACAACCGGAGTGTCCCCTTCACCAAATGGTGTGTTGGGACCGTCGTGCATTTTCCGGTCTTTGAGATGCACGTGGGTAATGCGGTCGTGATTTTTGGTGATGAACGGGACCGGAGAGATATTGTTGCCGGCGACGAAGTGTCCAAGGTCCACGTTCGCGCCGTTATGTTTCGCGAAGGAAAACGCCCGCTCCCAGTGCTCGGGTTTCGTGGTGGCGTGGCCGTGATAACCGACCATCAACTGATGCGCGTCAGCAAACCGCCCGAGGCGTTGAAGTTCTTCGTCCAGGGTTGAGATCTCGGTCGAAATGGCCCGTCCGCCCAGCGCCCTGGCCAGCGCGAAGACGTAATCGAGTTCGTCGTCGGTCATCTTGAATATCCCGTCCACCTTGACGATCTCGATGCGCACGCCCGCGGCTTCATACTTTTTCCGGAACTCCGCGACGCGACTCATCGGCGCGGTCTTGCGCCATTGCGCCAGTTGTTCGGCGTTTGCTGCCGCGCTGCCAGAGTCCTGGGTCTTTTTCGGACGGATGAGGTCCATTGGCACACCCAGATACGCTTCCACGGGCTGGGTTCGCAATTCGACGGCGCTGAGGCCGAGCCGAAGGCAGTTTTTGAGGATGTCATCCCCGCTCATAAGCGGCTCGGCGAAGCTGTAGGGTACGTTCAAGCCGAGTTGGACGCCGGCCACCTTCGAGTCCGGTTTCGCCGCGCCGATTGCCGTCGATTGAGCGGCGTAGAGCCGGCCCATGACGGATTCCCAGGCCGCACCGGTCAGAGTCGCCAAAGACAGTTTGGCGAACTCGCGCCGGGTACAGGCCAGCGAGACCGTGGACGGTCGTTTGTTCCGGACGCTCGGGGTCAGGTCCGATGATTGCTTTTCGTGATGGCTCATAATCGGCAAATTTAGGCCGCCGCAGGCGGGAGGAAAGCGTATTTTCCATGACCGGGTGTCCGGACCAAACCGCGTTTCACCCGGAATCGCTCCACCTCACCTGGCCGGGAGGTCATTTCTCACGTCGGTCCACTGCAACGTCCCGTGGGCCTCGATGGCCTGGACCAGCATTTCGAGCCAGTAGCAATCGCCTTTTCCCGTGGGAACGCTTCGCGTGTAGCCGCGCAATGTGGCGGCGTCGGCCAGAACCAGCCATCGCTCCAAGGGAGCAATCATGCCGACGGCTTCCGGGGACAGTCCAACGCTTTCATCGCCGGTCCAGCGGCAGAAGTAGGGCGCCTGCACCAGCCACCAAAGAGGGAATCGTCGTTTGCCCTCTTCATGTCGCCGAAGCGCCGCGTCATGAACGTGGTCGTGCAGGTAACGTCCAATCTCCGGCGAAATATTCAGGAACATTTCGCCATGATAGAGTGCGCGGGCGTTTGCGGTGCGCGGCGTGTAATATTCACGGTAATAACCGGACCGGCAGAGGTTTTCAACGGTGGCAAAGTTCGTCCCGGCCTGGAGCTGCGCGCTCAAATTGCCCAATGCCTCCCCGCGAATTTCAGCGTCGTGAAATTTCTCGGCAAGGCGCGCCATCGCAATATGCGCGCCCATCGTTCCATACAAATTGCCCTGGCTGGCCCGTCGCGTGTAGGCCATGCGGATCTCGGGCCACCTGGACTGAACCAGGGCCCGGTCGCCGCTCCTGAATCCGTAGAGCCACAGACCGTAGAGCGTGTGCAACGCAGGGCGGTTCATGCCAAACTTCACGTCCGCGCCCCACACGCGATCCATCGGATGCAGTTCCCGTCTCGCGCCAACGTCGTGTGGCATGGGATACTCGCCCCAGGGAGCGAAGCGGCGGTCTTCCAGCTCGGCTGCGACGTAGCGGCGGACGGCGGCTTGTTGTCCGGCATCGAGGTGCGGGTAGGCCCAGGCCAGCGTGGTGATGATGCGGCCGGGTTCCTGATACACGAAATGCGATTCCACCGGCGATGGCATCAGGTCCCCGTAGCGACAGTTCAACGGCGCCAGATGCCCTGCGTCGAGGACGGCCTGAATTTCCTCCCGAAGCTCCTGCACCAGGTCGTCGGCCCCTTTGATGTTGCCAACCACCGGAAACTCCCACGCGTAACGGTCGAAGTCGATTTCTTGCGCCAGACCGCGCGACGCGGGCGGCAGCCAGCAACCCAGCATGACAACAACCGCCCGCGTGAATGTCGCGCAAATTCTCATGGCTCGTGCTCGAGGGCGGAGACGCAGAAGCGTTCGGCGAAATAAACATGGTCGCCGGCGATGACCGCCGCGGTGCGGCCTTCAAAGTTGCTTTGCGATACGACCGTGCCGGACCCTTCTTCAACCACGGCGTTCGGCGTTGCTGTTTGTAGCGCAGGCCGGTTAAAGTAAACGACATCGGCTCCGAAATTACCGCCGTCTTCGTGGCGGACCCGCGCCGAGACGTGATGATGTTGGGTGTCACTCAGCCGGATGTTCTGTGTGCCACGAAACGCCTGGCGAAGCCAAAGGTAATCACCACCCACGCTCATTGCGTAAAGGTTGTCCGATTCCGGTCCCGGCCACATATTCGAGAGCCGTCCGTTGTCAATGGGAACACGGCGGCCGTTGCTTGCATTCACGCCGCAAATGTCCATCGAGTACTTCATGCCGAATGCGCCAACCTTGGTGAATTTGGGGAACTTCGTCGGCCACCAGCACAGCACGTTCCCGGAGTTGTCCACGGCGGGCGGATCCGGCGGCAGGCCGACTCCTTCGCTGGGCCCGCACGGAATCAGAAACGGCGATGTCAGGTCGGACGTACGCAGCGCAAACAGGTGCTGGAAATCCACCGAGGCACTCGGCCAGCGTCCGCCGTTCGAGTCGCCCGCCAACCAACGGGCATAGATTTCATCCTCGTCCACGAGGTCCTTCGCATCGGCGAGCATCGGATCATTGATGTATTCGCTGCCCATCATCGGCGTCATTCCGCTCGTGAAGAATACGAAATCGTCATGCACCACCGGATGCGTCAATCTAAAGCTCTGGCCATGCACCCGGTTCGTGGCACGAATGCCGCCGTCGCCCTGGCGCAGCGCGTAAACCGTCATGTCCTCCGCCCCAACGAACACGCTTTCTCCATCTGCCGCGAGTCCTCCCTGAATTGGAGCACCCAGCTTCGCTGAACTCCAAAGCTGCTTCCCGCTGCGCGCGTCAATGGCACGAACATGCCGATCCTGGCCGGCTACGAACACCGAGTTTCCCACCGCGCAGGGAGCGCTCGTGATCGATTTGCGGGCCTGAATCGTCCAGCGAGATTCGCCACTGGTTACTTCAAGGCCCTGAATTGCGCCCGACAACGTGACAAATACGACCACATCCCCGACAACCGCTCCTGCGACCGACGTCCCGCCCGGCAATGAAGCCGACCAGAGTGTCGCTCCGTCGTTCGCGTCTATGGCGTAAGCGGTACCCTCCAGCGAACCGACGAAGACCCTGCCTCCAGCCACGACGGGTTGTACCGAGTTCGCAAGAGTGAAATCGACGGTCGCCGGCAACGGATAAGAATAACCCTCGCGCGCGCGCAGATCATGGGTCCAGCCAGACTGGCTGTCTCGGTTGCGCAACGTCAGGCTGGGTCCGCACCAAATCCATCGGGCGCGGTAGGGAGGGGCCACTGAATCGGAAGTCCGCCCGGTACGCATTGCGTCGCGTTGAAGCTGCGGCCAGTCGGCGCCAGAAGCACCGTCACCTCCGATGATTCCCAACGCGACCATCAAGGCAACAACAGGGCGCGAGGTCGCACGTGGCTTCACGCCCGAAGTTGTAGCCGTTCGTGCCAACGGGCCGCAAGACTGACCGTCTCGACGCAGTTGCACCGTTGTTAATCGCACCTCAACAATGGCAAATCTCCACAGTTGATGGTGGGCATTCCCCCGACATACTCGCCGGGCATCGCGGCTCGTGAGGCGGTGACCGAAGAACTTGTTCTTGTTCACCGGCACGGGACGCGAGATGATTGCCTGAATCAATTCCGGCA
>DATNDF010000265.1 GCA_035607015.1 Candidatus Angelobacter sp.
CACTTCCCGCATCAAACAGCTGACGCGCCCGGGCGACCTGATCCTGATCCTCGCCGGCAAGGGGCACAACGGCGACGACGCGCGCCAGACCGGACACAACCTTTCCGATCGCGAGGTCACATTGATCAACGTGGCTGACCCGGGCGTGGCCCTCAAGGAATTCAATTCCCACCTTTCGCTGCGACCGGCCCTCATCGTCGATGGCTTGTTCGGAATCGGACTAAACCGTCCCCTCGAAGCGCACTGGGTCAGACTTCTTGAAAAGATCAACCTGACGCGAATTCCCGTTCTTGCCATCGACGTGCCGTCCGGGCTGAACGCGGACACCGGCGAACCGGAAGGAACGGCTATTCGCGCGACGGTGACCCTGACCCTTGGAGCGCCAAAAAAGGGGCTTCTCCAATCGCGAGCCTGGCCGTTTGTTGGCCGGCTTGAAGTTGCGCCCGGCATTGGTCTCGTCCCTTGTCCGCACGAGGGGGACGCCCAGTGGACGTTGGGCGAGGATTTCGACAACTTTCCTCCTCTGCGTCCGGTGGACGGGCACAAGGGAACCTTCGGGCACCTTGTTATCGTTGCTGGAAGTCTGGGTTATCACGGCGCGGCGGTCCTTGCCGCGCGCGGCGCGCTTCGTGCCCAACCCGGACTGGTTACGGTGTTAGTTCAGGACAAAGTGTATCAACCCGTCGCCGGTCAATTGCAGTCGGCCATGGTTCATCCCTGGAAGCCCGGAATGAAACTTCCTGATTCCTGCAGCGCGCTTCTGTTCGGGCCCGGTCTGGCGGCGGACGATCTGGCCCCCGGCCTGAAAAGCGAACTGCGCCGCTGGTGGCAGGAATTGCCCTTGCCGGTGATTGCGGATGCGAGCGGGCTCGCATGGCTTCCCTCCGGCATCACGGTCCATAAAGCCATCCGTGTGATCACGCCGCATCCCGGTGAGGCGGCGCGGATGTTGAAACTGGGGACGTCCGAAATCCAGTCCGACCGCCCGGCGGCGCTGAACAAACTATCCCGACGATACGGGAACTGTTGGGTGGTGTTGAAGGGGCACCAGACGTTGATCGGGCGGAACAAGGGTGGCGTCTTCTTCAACAGTGCGGGCAATCCGTTTCTTGCACAAGGCGGCAGCGGCGACGCGCTGGCCGGCTATCTGGGCGGCTTGCTGGCTCAGCCGCTGTTGCAGGTCGATCCGACAACGACGATCCGTTATGGCGTCTGGCAGCATGGCCACTCAGCCGACCTGCTCTCCGGCGAACAGGCCAATTGGACGATTGAAGACCTGCTCGACACGTTGGGAAACCGGAGGTTGTGATCGCAGACCCGGGTGAATTCTGATCTCGCGGTGAAGTCCCCTGTGGCTCGCAAAAATGGCGCGGGAGCCGACTTTCTCACGCGTCGCACGGCGCCTTATTTGATTGCCCGAATGAGCATTTGGTTTTATTACACGATACCGGATGAAGGACACGTCAGGACAAGCGGGAAGCGAAAATGAATCGAAAGCCAAGGCCCCGTCCACGGCCGCTCCCACTCCGACGGCGAAGAAGATCCTCGTCGTGGAAGACGAGCGGATCACGCAGACCGTGATCAGTCTCATGTTGAAGGGAGTGGGTTACACGGTTTTCACCGCCAAGGACGCGGCGACCGCGCTGAAGATAGTCCGCACCGAACAACCCGACCTGATGACGCTGGATATTGATCTGTCCCGTGACGCCGCCGGCGAAGTGTGGGATGGATTTCGGATTGTGGAGTGGCTGCACCATCACCGACCCGACCACACGATCCCGTTCATCATCGTTTCGGCTGGGAATCCGGCCGTCGTCAAAAAAAGAGCGGCATCGTCGGGAGCGTTTGCCTATCTCTCCAAGCCCATTGACAAACAGGCCCTCCTCGGCTTCGTTCGGGAGGCCATTGGCGAGGCACCCCCTCTTCCTGCCGCTGCCAAACCACCCGTCCCTCCGAATCCTTCACTTCCTCCCATACCACCGGCCAAATAAAGACCGGCAGGGTTTCAACCCGGTCAATCCGGATAACCATTCGGATGTTTCTTGTGCCACTCCCAGGCCGAGGCAACCATGTCTTCAATCTTCGGAAACTGAGGTTTCCAGCCTAATTCCTTGGAAGCTTTCGCCGCAGAAGCCACGAGCCTCGGGGGATCGCCAGGGCGGCGGGGTTTTTCAATGGCTTTGATGGGTCTGCCCGAGATTCTCCCGCAAGTTTGAATGACTTCGCGCACGGAGCAACCATCGCCGGTGCCTAGATTGTAAATGCCCTGTCTCGGGGACTCGACCGCAAGGATGTGCGCCCGCGCCAGGTCAACGACGTGAATGTAATCGCGGACGCAGGTGCCGTCGGGCGTCGGATAGTCGGCACCGTAAATCTCGCAGTGCGGAACCTGGCCGAGTGCAACCTTCAGCACGCTCGGGATCAGGTGTGTCTCCACGCGATGATGTTCGCCGAACCGTGAGCTCGCACCTGCGGCGTTGAAATAGCGAAACGCGACGAATTCGAGGCCGTGAATCCGCCGATACCACTCGAGCATTTTTTCAAACATCAACTTCGATTCGCCATAAGGACTGGCCGGCTTGAGGGCCAGATCCTCGGTCATGGGCACACGATCGGGCACGCCGTACACCGCGCAGGTGGAGCTGAAGACAAATCTCTTGACGCGCGCCGAGACGGCGGCTTCCAGCAGATTCACACCCGAGCCGACATTGTTGCGAAAGTATTTTCCCGGACTGGCCATGGACTCGCCGACCAGGGCGTTCGCTGCAAAATGAAGAATCGCCTCCGTTCCCGCCGCCTTGAGCACCTGAGCCAGTCTGACGCCGTCGCTCAAATCTGCCTGAACAAAAGCAGCCCGTTCGTCCACCGAGGAGCGATGGCCCTCGGTCAGATTGTCATACACGGTCACCTCGTGACCGGCGTTGATCAACTCCTCGACGCAAACAGACCCGATGTAACCGGCGCCTCCTGTCACCAAGATGTTCATGCCATGGCGCAGCGTGTGAACCGGTCAATTCGCGCCAGCCGCAAGCGGCAGGAATACCTGCACGGTCGTCTGAGTTCCCGGTGTACTCTCGATGAGAAAGTCGCCGCCGTGCAGTTCCGCCAGACGCCTGGCGATGATGAGCCCGAGTCCCACGCCCTGCTGTTCGTAAAACCGGCGTTCAAATTGCATGTGCGCTCCGATGTCGGCGATCTGTTGCGCGGTCATCCCCCGTCCGCGATCGCTGACCACCAGTTGGAAACGTTCGCCGGAAACGCTGGAGGCGACCCTCACGGGCGTCGCCGCCCTGGAAAACTTGAAGGCATTGTCCGCCAGCTCATCGACGATTTTTTTGAAGTAGTTTGGCGCCATGGCCACGCCACACTCGCGCGCGTCGAGGATTAAGTCCTGCTCTCGTCCCGCCGCGGCCGCCTTTTCTTTGGCGGAGGCGGCAATGATCTCCCGAGTGAACGTGGGGCCGGCTTCGCGCAATTCACGCATTTTTTTCGAATCGGATTTCGCCAGCTCGATCTCGGAGTAAATGATAAAATTCTCGATCAGCCGGTGGAGTCGCAACGCGGAGACCTGGATGTTCTGTGCGAAATCGCGTATCTCGTGAGGCTGGAAGACGGCCCCTTCGTCCAACATGATGGACGCAAATCCGAGGATGCCGTTGAGCGGGGTGAGCAGTTCGTGCGGCAACGCCATGCCGATGTTACCGCGCAGGTCTTCCAATTTTTTTTCCGACTTGAGCTGCACGACAGCCTGTTTTTCGAGGCGCGCGTTGACGGCCGCCATCAACTCCGGAACGCTGAACGGTTTGGTCAGGTAATCGTCCGCGCCCAGGCCCATTCCCTGCCGAACCTGTTTTCGCTCCGCCAGTCCGGTGAGGAACACAAAGGGAATCGCGGCGGTCGTTGGATCCTGCCGGAGCGCCGCGAGTGTCTCATAGCCGTTGAGCTGGGGCATCTGAATGTCGCAGATGATCAGGTCGGGCAGATGCTTCTTGGCCATTTCCAGTCCGACAACGCCGTTTTCGGCCGTCAAGGTTCGAAAGCCGCGCGACTCCAGCGTTTTCGTCGTCAACGCCATCACGGCGGAATCGTCATCAATGACCAGGATCTTCTTCATGCGTTGTCGTTCTGGAACCTTGCGAGGTGCGGATCAATTTCTTTTCCGTTCCGCACTCCGTCCGAGTACGGCCTGATTCAGGTGCTTTTACCCGTTTGTGCCGGACAATAGCAAGTCTCAGTCTGGGCAACGTTCGACCCCGTCCCCACCAGGCACGACGCGTCGCCGTGGCGCGCCACCGGGCCGGCGATCAACCGTTTAGATTATTGTCGCCAGCGCGGCCTCATTTGCCTACTAAACCGGTATGCAGGACGTCACGCTGGCAGGATTGAGCATCTTGATCGTGGAGGACGAAGCGTTGCTCCGCAAGCAAATCGCCGCCCATCTGGAGAAACTGGGAGCCGACGTGACCGGCGCTGAAAGCCTTCAAGCTGCCCGCAGGCTTGGTGCGGACCTGAATTTCGATTTTGTTCTCCTCGATGTAAACCTGCCGGACGGACGAGGCTCCGATTTGTTGAAGGAGAGGTTTTTCCCTGCCGCCACTGGAGTCATTGTGATGACGGCGGAGGGCGGCGTCGGGGGCGCGGTTGAAGCCATGCGTCTGGGGGCACTCGATTATCTGGCGAAGCCATTCGATCCGGTGGAATTGCCGCTCGTCATTGGGCGCGCGCAGCGCGCCAAACGGTCGGCGCGACTCGATGAACACCACCGGCAGGAAACGGGCGACCTCGAGTTCTTTTTTGGGGAATCGCTGGCCAGCCTGGAAGGACAGTTAAGAAAAATCGTCGCCACGGACAACCGCGTGCGGGAACGACTGGCACCAGTACTTATCCAGGGCGAAACCGGCACCGGCAAGACGACCATCGCGCGCTGGCTACACCGGCGCGGGCCACGTGCGGCGCAGCCGCTCGTCGAGGTTAACTGTTCTGCAATGCCGGAGACGCTGGCGGAATCAGAACTCTTCGGACACGAACGGGGGGCATTCACCGACGCCCGCACGGCGCGGATGGGGCTGTTCGAGGCGGCCAACGGAGGCACCTTGTTCCTCGACGAACTGCCGAGCCTCTCCGCGGGGATTCAAGCAAAGCTGTTAACGGCGATTGAAGACGGCAGGATCCGCCGTGTGGGTGGCACGCGCGAGATTCCCGCCGACGTTCGAATCATAGCGGCAACCAACCGCGATCTGAAACAACTCGTTGGGGAAGGTAAATTCCGTGAGGATTTGTTCCACCGGCTCGATCTTTTCCGGCTCCACATTCCGCCGCTACGCCAGCGGGGGGACGATATTTTGAAGTTGGCGGATGCATTGTTGGCGCGCCTGCAACGGCGCCACCGCCTTGCGCGCAAAACAATTTCGGAAGACGGCCGGCACCGTTTGCTGGCCTATCCCTGGCCCGGGAACGTGCGCGAACTCGCGCACGAGCTTGAACGCGCGATTGTTTTTTCCGAAGGCGACGCGTTGAACTTCGAACCGCTCGAGGTGGACGCATCGAGTCGACCGGCCGAAGCGGTAATGCAGAACGACTGGTTTAATCCCCTGTTCAGCTTTCCCCTCGAGGGATTTTTCCTGGACGAAGCCATAAATCGGTTGATCCGGCATGCGCTCACCCAGACGGGGCAAAATGTGTCCGCTGCCGCTCGTTTACTGGGAGTAACACGCGATTACCTGCGGTATCGGCTTTCAGAAAAACAAAACGAAAAGGCTGGGGAGTAGTCCCCACTGGGCAGCCACCGAACAGACCGCATTGGGTGCGACGACCCAAACAGCCTGAAATTGATTCCGTGAAAAATGTTGAGAATGCGGCTTAATTGGCTAGGCAGGAACAGAATAGAATCCAAACAAGCGACTGGCACATCCTTTGCGGAAGTAAAACAAGATCCTCCACGGAGTTCAGTGCGGGGACGCATAAAGAACATGAACAGACTTTCAAGTTTGGCGATTGGCGGCCTTAGCCTCTGCCTGCTTGTTCCGTCCGCGGCGGCGCAAATCGCCTCCGGTTCGACCAACATCGCGGATCGTGTCGCGCAAGTCATTTTACCGGATCGCATCCCGCTTGACAGCTCTCTCGCACCCGTGGCCAGTCTCCGTCCGCCGCGCCCGGAACGGCCTGATTTGCCCCTCGACATCCGGCAGCGATTGCTCCGCTTTGAAAAACTTCGGGAAGCCTACCTCGCCCGCCAGCAGGACCTGCTGCGGAAACTGCGCAGTGGTCCCACCGACGACGACCGGGCGCGAATCCGTGCGCAACTTCAGGCTCTGCGGCAGGATTGGCTGGAACGAACGCGAGCATTTCAGGAGGAGGCGACGACTCGACTGCGGGAACTCCCGAACGAATTACCCAAATACCGCGAACTTCTCCAAGACACCAGACCAGATACTGTTCACAAGCGACGCGGCGGGGATTGACAACGCATCCTTGGTGTTGGGAGAATCAGCGCCTTGATGAGATGGTGTCCAGTGGCCGGAACCGGGCCGGGATGCTTTCTTCAATTTGAATGGCGCGTTGTGGTTCAGGGCGGATGACGGCGACATGGAACCGCGTTGCGACCGCCGCTTTCGTCGGATGCGCCGGATGTTTGATCCATGCACAGGAGTATGATTTTCCCATCCGTCTGCCGAAATGGGTCAATGATTTCAGTCTGCGTACAGGTGCGGGTTATCGCGACAACGTCGGCCTGTCCGCCACATCGCCGCAGGACAGCCCGTTTATCACAACCGGGCTGGAAATGATCCTGTTGCGCCTGCCGGAAAACGGAACTCAATTCAGTTTCTTTGCCACCGCGGAAGATCTTCGATTCCTCTCTTCAAGCCTGGTGAACAAGGAACAGACCGCGATCGCTCAGGCGCAGGTGAAGACCGACTGCGGCTCGGGCTGGCAGATATCCCTCAGTACGGAATACCTCTACCAAAACCAGGTCGTGGACGTTTCCCTCACGGAGGCCGGTTTGACGACCATTCCTGTCGAAGGTCACGGACTCGCCATCCGGGAGGGCCTCCGCCGCGATTTCGACGGCAATTTTTGGGTTTCGGTCGAGCTGCCGGCAAAAAGGCAGTTGTTCCGCGAACCGTTGGATGATTACTGGGAATACGGCCCGCGGCTCATGCTGGGAAAACCTTACGGCCACAAATCCGAGTTGAGCGCCAGCTATGAGATCTCGGAACGCGATTACGACCACGATCCACTGCGGACAACCCTCGGCAATCCGGTTTCCTATACGAGGCGCAAGGCGATCCAGCAGGAAGCCAGACTCACCTGGAAACACCTCTGGGACGCGGCGGGCCGCTGGCGCACGACAACCAAAGTGACCGCGCGGCAAAGCGACGACAACGGCAGCGGTTACTTTGATTACACCCGGCTCCAGGCGAGTGAACAACTCCAGTTTCACAGCCGGAACTGGGACATTTCGGCCGAAGCTCGCATGGCGCGCTACGATTACCCTGTTCAGACCGTCAGCACCGTTGATCTCGCCAAACGCCGCGCAACGGAATACTCGGTCACTTTCCGCTGCGAACGGAAAGTGACCGGCTTCCTGAAGGTTTATTCAGAGTTCGAACATGAACGCGTCTTCTCCAACCTCGACTTCGAGCGGTACGCGGTGACTACCGTCAAAGGAGGGCTCAATTGGACGTTTTAATGTCAACGAACGGCAGTTGCCCGGATTATCTCATTCCTCACCGGCACCGGCTCCCTTATTTGTCTGCGTTGCTTTTTTCGGTAGAAATCGCAAATTAACGGACAACGCGCGGTCGTTGTGGCATGGAAAGAATCTCGCACTTCGAGCAGTTGCTCCTGCGCTCACGTCGTTTGTCCTGGGTGTTGATCGGAGTCACGCTCGTCATCCTGGCCGCGACAATTCTGCTTGCCACCCTGCAGCTGCGCGCCAGAACGCGGGAACAGATCGTCCGGCGCGACGGAGAGGTGCTCCACGCAGTGGCACTGATGCAACTGGAGGCGGACGCGCCTGAAATCGAGCTGCTCGGCCCGATCACCGACCCGGAAAACCAATTGTCGGTCGTGTTGAAGACGTCGCGGTTGAAAGGTGTGCTGGCCGCCCGCTTGTTCGGCGCCAATGGCAGGTTTGTCGGAGCCTTTCCGTTCGACGTTCGGGAAGCCACGGTGGACGCGCACACCCTGGCGACTCTCAACCGGTTGACGCCCGTCAGTCGCTTTCTCCCCGACGTTCGCTGGTCGAGCTTGTTTCTCCCGGAAGAGCCCGCTCCCGAAAAGACGATGTCCGTGCTGGAGGTGAACGTGCCGCTCCACATGGGCGGGGCCGGCCCGCTCATCGGGATCGCCCAGTTTAACATCGAAGGCTCCACGATCGCCGCTGAGTTTGCCCGACTCGACCGGCATCTGGCGCTCCAAGGTTTGATTGCATTTTTTGTTGGCGGCGGGATCCTGACCCTGGCCATCGCCTGGGCGTTTCGGCGGTTGCGTCAGACACACCAACTTCTGGCCGAACGTACCGACAGTCTTTTGCGGGCGAACCAGGAACTTGCGCTGATGGCCAGGTCTTCGGCCGTTGGCGCAATCACCTCCCACCTGATCCACGGACTGAAGAACCCGCTGGCTGGTTTGCAAAGCTTCATGTCCAATATCGCGCCGGACCCGACCTCGACGGAGACAGACTGGGCGCAGGCGCTCACGGCTGCGCATCGGATGCAGGGCCTGATCAACCAGGTCGTCAACGTACTGCGCGAGGAAGACGGCGCCGTTCAATACGAAATCACGCTGCACGAGCTTGCGGAACTGGTTTCGACCAAGGTGCGTCCGTTGTCGACGGCGGCCGGAGTCAGGTTTGACCTCCGCGCGAACGGCGGAGCAATCCTGCCGAACCGGATCGCGAACCTTGTGATGTTGATCCTGGTCAACCTTGCGCAAAATGCGCTTCAGGCGACCCACAAAGACGGGGCGGTGACGCTGTCCATCGAGGAACGGGAGAATTGCATTGTCTGCGAAGTGTGCGACGAAGGGCCGGGACTGTCGCCCGAGATGGCCACCGCTCTGTTCACGCCTTGCAAGTCCACGAAAGAAGGCGGCAGCGGCATTGGCCTGGCCATCAGCAAGCAACTGGCCAATCACCTCGGAGCCGACCTGGAATTGAAAACCAACTCCCCGGGTGGATGTGTGTTCATGCTGACCGTGCCGACGGGCGCTTTAGCGGGCAAATCAGGGCGTGCTTCTTCGACGCCGGTCTGCTAACAAGGTCCGACATCGGCGGACCAATGAAGGTGACCGGCAAACCACCCGCAATGGCGCGCGAATGGCTCGGCCGTTTGCTGGTCGCTTTTGTTTTTGTGTTCCCCTTGGAGAATGCGTCCTGCGTCAATTTCCCCTTGCGCTGGCGCTGGTCGAATCCCCGTCCCCACGGGAATAACGTGGTGGACATGGCTTATTCGCCCACGCTCGGCCTCGGCGTGCAGGTGGCGGAACAAGGCCAGCTCTACACCAGCGAAGACTTGATCACCTGGCTGCCGCGCGACAGTGGTCTGACCAATGCGCTGCGCGCCGTCACCTTCTTCGGCTCGCGCATCATCATTACCGGCGAGGCGGGTGCCGTGCTCTATGCCGATTCCGAGACCGACTTTCGAGCGGGCACGCTGCTGGACGGACCGACGGGAGACTGGCTCGAAGCCGTGGATGCCTCGCCGCAGAACCTCGTCGCGGTGGGAGACAACGGCGCCGTTTATACAAGCACCGACGGCGCAAGCTGGAAAAGGCAGCCCCCGCTCGACGAGTGGTTGCGGGGTGTGGCCTTTGGCAACGGGACTTTCATCGCGGTCGGCGAAAACGGTTTGATCGCCACGAGCCCGAACGGGACGAACTGGACCAACCGCGCGAGCGGCACGACGACCAATCTGAATCGAGTGGCTTTCACCGGAACATTTTTTACGGCGGTCGGAGAAGGCGGCGTCGCGTTGACCAGCACGAACAATGGCGTGAGCTGGTTTGCGGAAAAGACCGGCGCGACCAACGATCTGTTTCACGCGGCAAAAGGCGACGGGGTCCGGCTGGTGATTGGCGACAACGAGGTGCGCTTGCAGAACTCCTCCGGCTGGTCGAATCAGCTGGCGCAGGCCGATGGTCCGCCCGCCTGGACTTATTATGCCAATATCGGCCGCACGGACTTCTTCCTCATCGCCGGCCGCACCGGCATGATCGCGGAAGGTTACTCGACCAACACTGATTCCTATTTTTGGCTGCCTTCCACGGATTCCGTCCGCCAGCTGTTGTTCGACGTGACCTGGGCGACCAACCTTTACGTCGCCGTCGGCGATCGCGCGACCGTGATGACCAGCGGCAACGGCATTGACTGGTCGCTCGAACTGGTGCCGGATTCGGTCACCAACTCGATCTTTCTGGGCGTTGGCGGCACGACGAACCTGCTCGTCGCGGCCGGCACCCGGGGCAGTTTGATCATCAGCCCATACGCTGAAACCAATGTGATGGTGACGAACATGGTGGGCACGAACGTCGTGGTAACCAACCAGACAATCAGCACATTCGGGGTCAACTGGCACGACGTTCAGCCCCGCCCTACCACCAATGACCTGCAGGGAATCGGCGTCTTCAGCAATCTGTATCTTGTCACCGGCGACAACGGGACCGTGCTGACCAGTCCGGACGGGACAAATTGGACGAAACGCACGCCCCCAACCACCTCCTTGCTCAGCAGCGTCGCCGCTTCGCCAACCACGGTGGTCGCGACCGGCGAAGCCGGGGCCGTGATCACCAGCGCCGATGCGGTCAACTGGGCGCTCCAGACTTCAGCCACGACAAACTGGCTGTATCGTGTCCGTTATCTCGGCGGCCAGTTCATCGTCGTCGGGCAAAACGGGACGATTCTGACCAGCCCGGACGGCGCCAGTTGGACATCGCGAGCCAGCGGCACCACGAAATGGCTCAACGATGTGACGTGGATTGATGGCACCTACTTCGTGATTGGCATTCAGGGAACGTTATTGACCAGCACAAACGGCGTCGCCTGGACGCCTCGCGGAACAATTACCCTCAAGTCGCTTTACGCGGCGGCGACGGATTCAGCGCAACTGATAACCGTCGGCATCGAAGGCATCATTTTGCGCAGCCAAATCGTCCCTGATCTGACCCCTGTTTCAATCCTCAGTTACTCGCGGTTTACCGGTCCGGACCCCTCGACTGTTGACAACTTGTTTCTGTTCGGCGGCAAGGCCGACCAGCGGTTCACCCTCGATTCCCGGTTGGACCTGGATACCAACGCCTGGATCACAGGGGCTCAGCTCGAATTCTACGATAGTTCGGGCACCTTTTATTATTTGGAAACGACCCCCGCCACCAATGCGCCTCCACAGCAATTTTATCGCTGCAAGCTCATCCCCTGATTCATGCGAAGTAATTTCATGGTCAACGACCGCCAGGTGATAATCGTGGCAACGCACCGTTCCGGGGTGGGAACTATTACCCGCTGCTTGTCCGGAGAATGGGGAATGTTCCCCACTGCCGCCAACTGTGCTTTTACACGCACATGCGCCTGTTTTTGAGGAACCCGTTATTTTGAGGCTTTAGCGAGACCATACCATGTCTGGCACGGGACTAGCAACGTGGAGGCGCAACCAACACGAAGATCAGACAGGCAACTTATGACGATCAAAAGATGTTTTTTGGCCAGCGTGCTTTCAGTGTGTCACATCGGGACGTGTGCTACCGCCGCCGACGCAACGAACCAACCCCCTCAGATCAGCATCGTCAGTCCGCCCGGCGGCGCCGTGTTTGTCGGATCACCCGATGTTTTGATCGTTGCTGGCGTCAAGGACACAGACGGAACAGTACAAACCGTCGAGTTCTTCGCTGACGGAACAAGTTTGGGCGTGGTAACCAACCGCTTTCCAGGTCCCATCGTTGTTGACCCGCCGGGGCCGAGTTTCGAACTTGGGGCCTTCCCGGACGATCTGCTGGACTTTGTCTGCGTTGAACCGTTCCACCTGGTCTGGCGGGACGCCCCGGCCGGGCACCACATTTTGACTGCCGTGGCAACCGACAATCTTGGCACTTCGACCACCTCGGCGGAGGTGGAAATCACCGTGCTCGATCATTCGCTGCCTCCCATTGTCACGGTTGTCGCCACGGATCCCATCGCTTCTGAAGGCGGCGTTAATACAGCCACCTTTACTGTCCATCGGACCGGTCCCACGAACTCCGACCTTGTCGTCAATTTCCATTTGAGCGGCACCGCGTCGAATGGCGTTGATTACGCGGAGTTGCCTTCCTCCGTTACCATCGAGGCGGGAAGTCGAACGGCCGATGTCCTCATTGCGCCGATTGACGATACCCTCATCGAAGGACCCGAAACGGCGGTTTTGATTCTCGACGCCCCGGCCTGCCCGGACCCGACCGCGTCATCCAACGATTGCTATTGGGTCGGACGCTGTGATCGGGCATTGGTGGTCATCCGTGACAACGACCGCTCCAACGTCCCGCCCGTCGTGAAGATCCTCAATCCGGAGAACGGCGAAATCTTCAAGGCCGGTTCAGACATCCGTCTGACTGCGGGCGCGTGGGATTTCGACGGTTCCGTCAAATCCGTGGAATTCTTCGAGGGCACGAACAGTCTCGGCGTTGTCACCAACCATGCGCCGTTCTCGGACATCTGGAACGACAATACAACCTTGTTTCCGTTGGTCGGATGGTTGTCGCTCTACTCGTTGACATGGTCGAACGTGTCGGCGGGCGACTATGTCGTGACGGCCGTCGCCACGGACAATGCCGGAGCGGAAACCATCTCAAAACCAGTCGAGATCAAAGTGGTCGAACTGCATCCCCCACCGGTCGTCACCATCAAGGCCACGGATCCGGATGCGACGGAAATTCCGGTTGTGCCGCCCGGGTTGGGAATGCCGCAACGAATCGATACCGCGACCTTCACCGTTTATCGCACAGACGGGACCAATTCCGACCTCACGGTTTACTATCGCATCGGCGGCACGGCGCAGAACGGGGTGGATTACGTGGCGCTGCGGCCTTATGTCACCATTCCGGCGGGCGCGGCTTCCGCCGACATCGTGGTTGAGCCGATTGACGACCTCCTGGTCGAGGGTGATGAAACCGTTTCTCTGGAGCTGGTTTATCCGACGCCGCCTCTCCGGGCAGGTCCTTTTCCGCCGCCACCTTACCTTATCGGTGATCCCGGAGCGGCCAAGGCCGTCATTCATGACGACGACATTGCCTCGACCAACCTGCCGCCGACGGTTCGATTGATCAGTCCTCAAGACGGACAGATATTTGCCGGCCCCACAGACATTCACCTGGTCGCCTACGCTCAGGACCGCGAAGATGGTTTCAACCTCAAAGTCGAGTTCTTTGCGGGGACCAACAGCCTTGGTTTTGGCACGTTCGTGCCATCGCTGTGCCCTTCTCCGTATTGTCCGAACTTCTCGCTCCTCTGGTCCAATGTGCCGCCGGGAACCTATACACTCACCGCCAGGGCGACCGATCAAAGCGGCGCGAGTTCGGTTTCGGATCCCGCTCACATCAAAGTCATCGTGCTCCAATCGCACCCTGTCGTCACAATCTCCGCCAGCGATCCGACGGCCGCGGAACAAAGCCTGCTCGTGGGCGCCGGGCCCGACACGGCCACTTTCCTTGTACACCGCACCGGGGGCGACCTGAACAATCCGCTGACCGTGCTCTACCAAATCGGCGGCACCGCGTCGAATGGCGTGGATTACGACAAGCTGTCCGGCGAAGTGACCATTGCGGCGCACTCCGAGACTGCCGCGATCGTGATCAACCCCATTGACGACGACCTGGTCGAAGGCACCGAAACTGTCGTGCTGGATTTGCTGCCCGGGTGCCCGCCTTGTTTGTTCGCCGATCCGCCGTGCGATGTGCCGGAAACGACGAATTGCTACATCGTGGGGGTTCCCGGCGAGGCCGTGGCGTTCATTCGCGACAACGATCAGGGCGACATATCTCCGTACGTGCAGATCATAAATCCCCGCGTCGGCGACGCCTTTCCCGCGCTTTCGGATATCGAGATTGATATCAAAGCTCAGGACCCCGACGGCTGGGTCCATACCGTCGAATTCTTCGCCAACGATGTGAAGATCGGCGAGCAGTCGATCGAGTTCATCGTGGCGCCGCAACCGAATCAGGAACAAATGTTCAGCCTAGTATGGTCGAACGTGACCGCGGGCGGTTACGTTCTCACGGCACGGGCGACCGACGACCAGGGTGGCACTGCGACGTCCGGACCGGTCGCGATCACTGTGGGCGACGTGCCACCCCCGGTCCCCGTGGTCAGCATCGTCGCCACCGACCCGTTCGCAGCGGAAAGGTGTTCCACAAATGGAACAAACACCGCGACATTCAGAATTTTCCGAACGGGACCGACAAACGGGGATCTGGTCGTCTTCTATTCCGTTCATGGCACTGCGTCCAATGGAGTGGACTACGTGGAGATCGGCCATTCCGCGATTATTCCGGCCGGACGCCGCTCGGCGAAAATCGAAATCGTGCCGATTGACGACAACCTGGACGAAGGAATTGAAACGGTCATCCTCCGTCTCGAGCCTGACCCGAGCCTGAGTCCGATCGCCCATTACGAGGTCGGCAGGCCTGATCGCGCGGCGGCCATCATCGTCGATAACGACGCGCATCACCCGCCTTGCCTGCGCCTGCCCGACGGGTCGTTCCACCTGTGCGTGGACAAGCCGGACGGCTTCGCCTTCAGTCTCGAGAGTTCGGAAGACCTGTCGGTCTGGACGCCGCTTTGCACGAACATCGTCACAGACGGGACGCTTCAATTCGTGGATCCCGAAGCGTCTGAGCACACTCGTCGCTTCTACCGGATCGTGCCCCAGTCGAATTACGTTCCGGAGGAGTGATTGACACCGGGGCGCGGGGCGCGGCCATGATGCCCCACGCCCCTGCAACCGCTTAAAGGACCATTTTGCCTGGATTCTCACCACGCAGCGGCTGGTCGGGAGGCTTGAGAACAGACCGGCAATGAACGTGTGGTTGCCGGTCGCCCGAACCCGCGGGAGCGGGAACGCGCCGGCGGAGCAACGCTTTGAGCGCACAGCCGCTCGAGTGGTGGGGATTCAGGCCATTCTGTTTGCGCCGGGTCTTTCTATTGGCGCACAGACGTACGCGCACGTTGTATTCTCCGAACCCGCAGCCAGTTTGACAACGCGCGTGGGTGTTGGATAATGCGTCCCATGCGCGAATTCACCAGCCTTGCCATCCTCGCTGCCCTCATCGCGAGTGCTCCCTTCGGTCACGCGCAAACCAATCTGTCCAATCCCACCCTCCCGGAAATGCGCCGCATCACCAGCCGTGACACGCCCGCGCATCGGGCGGCAAAAAAATTCCTGCGCGGCGCCAATCTCGGCAACTATCTGGAAGCGCCACCCGGCCAGGACTGGGGCGCGCATTATTCCGAGCAGGATTTTGTTCACCTCAAGGCCGAGGGATTCGACCACGTTCGCCTGCCCATCGCCTGGCATCATTACGCCGGCCCCGCACCCGACTTCAAGCTCTCCGACGAAATTTACGCCAAGGTGGATTTTTTGGTGACAAACGCCCTCAAGCACGGTCTCAGCGCCATCATCAACATTCATCATTTCGATGAGTTCACGAGCAGCCCGTTTGCGTTCACGAACAAGTTTTACGCGCTGTGGCGGCAAATCGCCGCTCACTACGCGACCTTCCCCGACAACGTCGCTTTCGAACTGCTCAACGAACCCAAGGACGCGGCGACCACCGTGGTTCTCAGCCCGATCTACGCCGAGGCCATCCGCGAAATCCGCCGGACCAACCCAAAACGGGTTATCTTCGTCGGCCCTGGAAAATGGAACCAGGTCAGTGAACTCCAGAATCTCCGCCTGCCCGACAACGACGAAAACCTCATCGTAAGCGTTCACTGCTATGATCCGTTTAACTTCACTCATCAGGGAGCGAGCTGGACCAGCGCCGACGTCCGCTGGCTCAAAGGAATTGTCTTCCCCGGGCCGCCCGCGACGCCGTTCACGCCCGATCCGGCGGCCAAGCTGGGTCGCGGGACACTCGACTGGCTCCAGCGCTACAACACGATGCCTGCGGGCAGGAATCCATGTGGGCCACTGGCGTTCCGCCGCCCGATGCAACAGGCCAGGGAGTGGTCCGCCTACTACGGACGCCCGGTGCACGTCGGCGAATTCGGCTGCTACACTGGTGCCGATCCGGCGTCGCGCGCCCGTTTCTACTCCGAGTTTCGCAAGGTGCTCGATGAATTCGGGCTCGGGTGGGCGGTGTGGGATTGGAAGGCCGGCTTCAAATACTGGGACGACAAAACCGGCCAACCCGCGCCCGGCATGAGAGACGCCTTGTTTCCGAAAAAGAAATGACCGGGCTCAGACGGGCGCCCGCACCTGGCAACTTTATGTCGTGGCACGGCGCGTTTCAACCGGCACTTTTGAATTCCAGTTGGTCCCCTTTCGCCGTCACCCTGATATGGTCCCCGGGTTTGAATTCACCCTCGAGGAGTTTGACGGAGAGTGGATCCAGGAGCATTTCCTGAATGGCCCGCTTTAGAGGACGCGCGCCGAATAACGGATCGTAGCCGTCACGCGCCAGCAACTGTCTGGCAGCCTTGTCCAACTCGAGCGCCAGTTGTTGTTGCGCGAGCCGTTTCTCCAGTCGCTTGAGCTGGATTTCCACGATCCGCTCAAGTTGCGGCTGATCGAGGCTGTGGAAGACGATGATGTCGTCCACGCGGTTCAGGAACTCAGGCCGGAAATGGCGCTTCAACTCGGCTTTCACACGCTCCTCCATTTCGGCCTGTCCTTTGGACGAGGTACTCCCGCTCTGAAAATACTCCTGAATGATCGGGGACCCGATATTGCTCGTCATGACGACCAGCGTGTTCTTGAAATCGACCGTTCTCCCCTGCCCGTCCGTGAGCCGGCCGTCGTCGAGCACCTGCAACAACACGTTGAACACGTCGTGGTGCGCCTTTTCGATTTCGTCGAACAGAACAACGCTGTACGGGCGCCGCCGCACCGCTTCGCTGAGGTGCCCGCCCTCCTCGTAACCCACGTAGCCGGGAGGCGCGCCGATAAGCCGCGCGACGGTGTGTTTCTCCATGTACTCGCTCATGTCAATCCGCACCATCGCGTTGTCGTCGTCGAACATGAACTCGGCAAGTGCGCGGGCGAGCTCCGTCTTGCCGACGCCGGTCGGTCCCATGAAAATAAACGAGCCGATGGGCCGGTTCGGGTCCTGCAATCCGCTGCGGGCGCGCCGCACGGCATTCGAGACCGCCCGGACGGCCTCCGTCTGCCCGATCACACGTTGTCCCAGGCGCTCCTCCATTTTCACCAGCTTCTGGCGTTCGCCTTCAAGCATCTTTGTCACGGGAATGCCCGTCCACGAGGAAACCACTGTCGCGATGTCCTCGTCGGTGACCTCCTCATTCAGCAGGCGCTGGCCGGACGGTTTCTCGTGCAGCGCCTTTTGCGCGGCGGCCAGTTTCTTCTGCAGATCGGGCATGCGCCCGTACTGAATCTGGGCCGCCGCGTTCAAATCCCCCGTCCGCTGCGCCTTTTCCATTTCGAGTTTTGCGGCCTCGACTTGCTCGTTCAGAATGCTGACCGCGTTGATCGCGGCCTTCTCATTCTGCCATTGCGCCTTGAACTTCGCGGATTGTTCCTTCAAATCGGCCAGTGACTTTTCGAGTTTCTTGAGGCGCTCGCGCGACGCCTCGTCCTTTTCCTTCTTGAGCGCGGTTTGCTCGATTTCCAACTGCATGATCTGCCGTTCGAGCTGGTCGATTTCCGTCGGCATCGAGTCGAGTTCCATGCGCAGGCGCGACGCCGCCTCGTCCACCAGATCCACCGCTTTGTCCGGCAGAAAGCGATCGCTGATGTAACGATGGGACAACGTCGCGGCGGCCACGAGCGCCGCGTCCTGAATGCGCACGCCATGGTGAACCTCGTACCGCTCCTTCAACCCGCGCAGAATCGCGATCGTGGCCTCGACGCCCGGTTCGGCAACCTGGACCGGCTGAAAACGACGCTCCAGCGCGGGGTCCTTTTCGATGTGCTTGCGGTACTCGTCCAGCGTGGTTGCCCCGATGCACCGCAATTCGCCGCGCGCCAGTTGCGGTTTGAGCATGTTGGCGGCGTCGGTCGCGCCTTCCGCCGCGCCCGCTCCCACCAGCGTGTGCAGTTCGTCGATGAACAGGATGATGCGCCCGTCGCTGGAGGTGATTTCCTTGAGAAACGCCTTGAGCCGGTCCTCGAATTCACCGCGATATTTCGCGCCGGCGATCATCGCCCCAAGGTCCATGGCGACGACCAGCTTGTTCTTCAGGGAGTCCGGCACGTCGCCGCTGACGATGCGTCTGGCCAGCCCTTCAACGATGGCGGTCTTGCCCACGCCCGGTTCGCCGATGAGCACCGGATTGTTTTTCGTGCGCCGCGAAAGCACCTGCATGACGCGGCGGATTTCCTCATCGCGGCCGATGACCGGGTCAATCTTCCCCGCGCGCGCCAGCGCCGTGAGGTCGCGGCCGTATTTTTCCAGCGCTTTGAACTTATCCTCGGGATTCGGGTCCGTGACACGCTGGTTGCCGCGCAACTCCGCGAGCACTTTTAGCACATCTCCGTGCTTCAACCCGTGCGCCTGGAAAACTTTCTTGAGGGTCGGGCTGGCTTCCGAGATGAGACCGAGCAACAGATGTTCGGTGCTGATGTATTCATCCTTCAACTTCTGGGCCTGCGCCGCCGCCGCATCGAGGGATTTTTTCAGCGACGGACTGAGAAAAACATCTGATGAACTCGTGCCCTGGACTTTGTGGCGCCGTTCCAGTTCCTTATCCAGGTCCGACTTCAACCGGGGCACGGCGACACCCAGTTTTTGCAGCAGCTCGGGAATCAGACTGTCCGACTGTTCGGACAGCGCCAGCAGCAGATGTTCGCCGTCCACTTCCTGGTGCGAATAGCGATGCGCGATCTGCTGCGCCTCCTGCAAAGCCCCCTGCGCCTTGATGGTCAGTTTGTCCAGTTGCATGACCCATCAATACCCCCAACAACTCACGCGTCAAGAGGGCATAGGAACCGGGTCTGCCCGGAAACATCTCCGCACTCCGGGACTCGGCCGGGGGCGGGTCGCGCGCAACACAAATGGCGCAGACAAGGGCCTGCGCCACGCGAAATTCCCGGGGCGGACGGCTTATTTCTTTCCTTCCTTCCCTTCGTCCTTTTTCTCAATCGGCTTGCTCTTGCTCTCTTCAATCTTCTGCAAGCCGATCGGCGCGGTGGCGTTCAGTTGGGAAAGTATTTCCGCGGTGATGTCGTTCTCACCGTTGGAAAACAGGACGACCGGCGTGCCCGCCGCCGATTGCGCAGCCGTGTCCAAAACCAGCGAATATCCCCCGGCCTTTGCCTTGGCATCCACCAATTCACGGATGTCCTTCAGAATGTTTTCCGTCATGCGACGCACCTGAAGACTCAGCATTTCATTGGAGTTTTTTTGAAAAAGAGTGGCCTGTTGGTCGATTTCCTTGATTTCGACCAGCTTCTTTTCCGCCGCGCTTTTGCGCTTGTCCCGCTCATCGCCGGCCACCGCCTGGTCGTTGGCGCTGTCGATCAGCTTTTTGTAATCCTCGTTGGCCTTTTGGTAATCGTCCAGCATCCCCTTGAATTTCTTTTCGAAGTCGGCCTTCTGATCATCGATCTGCGCCTGGGCCTGTTTCCTCTTCCAGTAATTGTCGAAGACCCTCTTCAGGTCAATGACCGCGACCTTAACTTCCGCGCGGGCGGTAGCGGTCAACAGCGACGCAGCCACGAGTGCGACAAGGATTTTGACGGATTTGCCTGTGTTCATTTTCATGCGCGAAGCGGGTTAGAATGGGCGTGAGTAGCCGACACTGAACTGGAACCGGCCTGAGCCGCTGGTGTCAGAGCCGTGGGTGATGGGAAACGCGTAATCCAGCCGCAACGGCGCCGGGCCGAGCTGCGGGATGACCAGGCGCAAACCAATGCCCCAGTCGTCGTTGTAATTCCCGAGATTAAAGTCATAGGCTTTCGGGTAAACCATACCAATGTCGTAGAACGCAGCAAAGCGCAATCGATCAATGATGGGCACGCTGTATTCCGCGAAGCCAAACCAGTAAGTCCCGCCACCAATCGGCTCGCCAAACTCGTCCCTGGGACCAACATTGCGATATTTGTAGCCGCGCAGTGTGTTGGCGCCGCCAAGAAAAAACCGGTCGAACAGCGGCACGCGGGGCGAATCCCCATAGGCTTTCACCACGCCCACGTTCCCCCCCAGCTCGAGCACGTGCGCTTCGAAAAATCCTTTGAAATACCACGAGGATTGAAGTTCGAGTTTATAAAAGTCCGTGTCGCCGCCAAACGGCCCGCCTGCGATCGATCCACTCAGCGAGGTCATCTGGCCGCGGTTCGGAAGATAGCCGCCGCCCCGCGTGTCGTAGATGAGCGACGCGCCCACCTTGGAAACGAGGCGGTCACCCTGCTCCTGTTGCAGCGTTGGCGAAACCCCCGGACGGACGATGGTCGTCGTCTGATCGCGACCCGGCCCCGGCGTAATCACCTGGTTGGTGGCCGTCAGTCCGTCACCGAAATGGATCCCGACGTTCTCGATGGTGTAGTTGATGCCGACCCGGAATGCGTCCGTGAACAAGGCGCGCGTCAAGCCCAGCCGGGCGCCGGTTTCGAGCTGGTCGTACAAATCGCTGTAATACTGGATGTCCTTGTGAAACAGGTCCACTTCGAGTGTCAGATGGCGGTTGAGGAACCACGGTTCGACAAACGTCAGTTCGTAGTCCTCCTGCTTCGTTCCGATGGTGGCCTGGAGACGAAGCCGCTGCCCGCCCCCCGTGAAGTAAGGAGGGTTGAACAGGTCAAAATTCCCCTGCGTCATCCCGATGTAACCGAACAGCTGGTCGATGGAACTGAAGCCGGCTCCGAAATAAAAATTGCCCGACTGCCCGTCCTCCACGTCCACGACCAGGTTTTTCAGGTTTGGCACCTCGGTCGGCTCCACGCTCGTCTGCACCTTGCCCGGCGTGAAGTACTGCAACCCTTCCAGGCGCTCCTTGCTCAGCTTGACCCGGACCATGTCGAACACCTCGCCCGGCGACACCGCCAGTTCGCGCCGGATCACCCGGTCCTTGGTCTTGGTGTTCCCGCGGATTTCAATCTTTTCGATGCGGGACTGCTCTCCTTCCTCGATCTCATAAACCAGGTCCATCGTACCGCGGTCGGTATTGGCGTTTTTGATGACCCCGACGGGGACCCGCTCGTGGTCGCCCTTGCCGATGTAACCGTTGGCGCCGTAAAAATCCTCGATCGCCTGGACGTCCTTCTCCAGGCTCGGTCGGGTGTCCTTCTCGAGTCCTCCCGGCCTGAAGATTTCGCCTTCGAGCATTCGCGGCCTGACAACCCGGCCCAGGATGTTCGTTCCCCGTCGAATCTGCTCCGCGCTGAACTTGACGTTCCCCTTGAACTCGACCGATCCGACCTTGTATCGCTGTCCCTCGTAAACAACAAAGCGGATGATCATGCGCGTGGGACTGATCTGGTCCTTTCTCACCTCCTTGAGCTCGAAATCAATATAGCCCTCGTTCCAATAAAAATCCCTGAGCTTTTCCTGGTCTTCCTGAAACTGGTCCTCCTTGAGTTTGCCGCTCCCGGTCAGCCACGAAAACATCCAGTGCCGCCGGGTCTTGAGCTGTTTGCGGAGTTTTTTTTGCGTGAACGCCTGCGCGCCGACGAACTGCACGTCCACGATCCGCACCTTGGGTGCCTCCTTGATTTCAAATGTGACCGTCGCGCGTCCAAGCTGTTCGTTGATGCTTTGCTTGGCCTCGACCGTGGTCTGCTGGTAGCCCGCCTTCTCGTACAACTTTTTGATCTCCTGCGCGTCGGTGAACAGCTTGTAGTCATCGAGTGGCTGGCCGGCCTTCGACTTCACCTTCTTGAGCAGCTTGGCGTTGCTGTACTTCCGGTTGCCCTCAAAACGGATGTCGTTGATGGATGGCTGGCCCTGCACCACGTAGATCAGCTTCACGCCCCCGTTCTCGGTCTGGTCCGCCGAAACCCGGACGTCATGGAAGTAATGCGTCGCCGTCAGCGTGCGAATGTCGTCCGTGGTTGCGT